>CANQXX010000002.1 GCA_947627905.1 uncultured Clostridia bacterium | reverse complement strand
ACCTGCTTTTTCTTTTGTTTTTACCTGACTGCTTCATTTTTTCTGACTTTGAGTTCGGTGTTTTGCTATACTCTAAATGATATTTTTTATTCCGATGATATTTCACTGCTGCTTGTAAATGCCGTTACCTTTACATCACTGTCTGCTGCTTTGCATATGCGCTCCTTTGCTTCCGGGAATTTGTCCGTATCCTCCATGAACAATCTGACCTCATTAATAGATATGCTGCCGCTGTCCGAAATATTTATACTTGTCTCGATTTTATCCGGATAAATATTTATTTCGTTGAGCAAAGCCTCTAAAGAAGCGCTTATATTGCTTTCAACGGAACGTATGAAATAATCATAAGTTCCTTCATTCATAGCTTCATATCTTTCCGTGCTTGCGGCAACAGTCTTTCCCATTTCAGGAAGTGTTATCTTTCCGCCGATAACAGGCTTTGCAACACTTAATACGAATATGAGCGAGAAAATAATTTTCATCTGCTTAGCAAACTTTTCCGACGGATACAGCGAACTGAATACTGTTATCACTATACCAAGAAAGCACGCTGCTCCTGCCATTGCTCTGAAAGTTTCCATTTTATCCTTCCTCTAAGAAATATTCAGTCCCACCAGCATAAGTATTGTCGTAGATATTATCAGCATAACTGAAAAGGATACAAGTATGCTGAACACCGTTGACAGTATCCAGTTGGTATTCTTCATAAGTATCTTTATCTGCGGAACACCGAAAAGCTCCGCAATAACGCCTGCTGCCATAAAAGTCAGCTTCATTGACAGCGCTTCGAGCACCGGCGGCAGTATCATTATGAAGATCACGGCTATGCCGAAAAAACCTACCCCTCCGCGCAGCAGTCCGAGACTGTTTTTTACCGTCGTATATGTATCGGCTACAGCGCCGCCTATCACAGGAACAAAATTCGATACCACAAACTTTGCCGCTTTTACACCTATAGTATCTGCCGAAGCCCCTACTATGCTTTGAAGAGAAAGCAGTCCGAGGAATATAGTCATTATAAAGCCCAGAACAAATGTTACAACATTTTTTATGGCTTCGGTTATACCGGACAGGTGAAAATCAGGATTTATTGCTTCAACTATCCCCATAGCCATACATACCGATAATGCCGGGACAATTATTTCACCTGATATCTGAACGGAAATTTCAGCTGCCATAAGTACCAGCATATTGTATATCACCGCAGAAGTAACACTGCCCGATGAAGCCGTTATTCCTGCAAATACCGGCACATAGCCTATCATAAACATTCCTCCGGAATTGAGCGCGTCAGCTGCAGACGATATACATTCCGAAACAGCCGATGAAATTATTCCAACAGATATAAGAACGCTTATCACTCCGAAAATTTTCGACATTGATCTGCTGGAAATGCTGTCCTCCATACTTTCTATCACGGCGGCTATAAGTATTACTGCCATAAGAGAAGCCAGTAGCTTCAGCGGTCGGACTGCCGAGCTCTTGAATGTTTCCCATATGTATTTAAATACTTCCGAAGGAGTTATACCGGTCATTGCATCGGTATTATCGGGAGTTATGCCGTTTTCATCAATAAATTCCCTGACTTCCGGAGTAAGCTCGTCTCCGAGACTTCCAGTGTCTATATTAAGCTCCTCGGATATGTCAGCGGCTTCTTCCGCATATGTTCTTACACCGGCAAATAGTACAAAAAAAGCGGAACATATCAGCATTATCAATAAAAATCTTTTCATTTTATTATCCTCACACAAAACCGTCAACCATATCCGCAAGTGTATCTATCAGCGGAAGAGCAATAAGCATTAGCGATATCTTCCCTGCCAGTTCGGCGTGTGAAGCAAGGGCGTTTTCTCCACTGTCCTTGCACATATCGCAGGCAAACTGCGTTATATAGCATATTCCCAGTGCCTTGAACAGAATTGTAAGATATTCCTTGTCCGCGCCTGCTTTTTCATAGATATGCCTTATGGTATCCGCAATGGGAGAAATATATATTATAACCGACGACATTATCAGAGCTGCTGCTGCTATTTTTATATACAGCGCATATTCCTTTCCCTCGGAAGAAAACAGCTTGCATAATATCGCCGCAACTATGCAAAGTCCTGCAATTGAAACTATCTTCACATTCATCACCGTATTTTTTAAAATCCAAACACCGCTTTTACAGTCTCAAAAAGCTCGGATATTTCATTTATTATTATCGCCAGTACAACAATAAGTCCTGCAATCGTGACCATCATGGCATATTCGTCCCTGTCAGCCTTTTTAAGCAGCATACTAAGCACCGCCACAATGATCCCGACTCCGGCGATCCTGAAAACCAGATCAAGCTCCACGATATAAACCTCCTCAGCAGCCATTCAAATAAGCATTATTGAGATGAAAACACCTGTCAGAACACCCAATGAACGATATAGCTTTGCTTTCTGTGAATATTCTTCCTCAGCTTCCGAAACAGCCGCTTCCGCTTCTGCCTGTCTGTATCTGACCGCTCCGAGCTGTCCTTCAATATCGCTTGTGCCAAGTTTTCTGCCGATATTCATAAGCAGCTCGCTATCTTTTTTCTTCAGACCGCAGGGTTTATTTTTTTCCACGGCTTCGCACCAGCTCTGCTGAAAGGATCTTTCCGGAGAAAACTGCAATTCTTTAAGAAATCCAAGCTCCGCAAATCTGCTGTCCTGTCTTAATACTTCTGCTATCTCATACACCGTTGCGGAACGGTATTCTATCATTATGTAAATTTCTTCCAGCATATAATTTATCAGTTTAAGAGATATCACTCTGTTTTTAAGAACAGACGAAAAATACATTCCGCCGAAAGATGATGTAAAAATAATGACCATTATGCAGATACCTTTAAGCATTTTTGTCCGTCCTTTCAGAAAATACGATCTTCGGAGGTGCTCCCGTTTTTGAAAGAATTGCTATATTCCTGAATATATCACGTTTAACACCTTTATGTTCAAGCTCGTCCAATGACGAAGAATGTATCGAAGCAATAATGCAAACTCCGCTGTATGAAGCGTTTTCCACCGCTTCAATATCTTTATCGGGACCTATTTCATCGCATATTATCACCTGCGGCGACATTACCCGAACGGCAGTCATTATACCGTCTGATTTGTTATAACCGTCAAAAACATCGGTATTAGTTCCGATATCATTCTGCGGCACGCCGTTCCATACTGCCGCAAGCTCTCCGCGCTCATCTATAAGCGCCGTTCGGTAACTTTTTCCCAGTTTACGGGAAATATCCCGTAAAATCGTTGTCTTTCCCGAACCCGGAGGACCGGCTATGAGCAGGCTGCAAAGACCGTCCCCGAAAACCTGTCCGAAAAGCTCGTCCGAGCAGCCGACAATTTCCCTTGCAGCGCGGAAATTAAGAGAACTGATATTTTTTATCATTCCGCCGGAAAACGTTCCGCAGATTCCCACACGGTGACCGCCTTTAACGGTGATAAATCCCTCGGAGATCTCCTTTTGATAGCTGTGTATCGAATACTGACAGACAGCCTCAAAAGTCCGTTTTATATCTTCCGGCGAAATTTTAGGAGCAGTTTCCGCAGAGTATGTAAGGTTTCCGTCCGGCATTATATACCTTATAGAATTTTTTAACGTTACTGCCGCCGGACGTCCCACACGCAGACGTATCTCGCAGATATCCTCAAAAAAGCCGTCGGAGATATTCCGCACTGCTTTGCCTATCTCTCCGCTGAAATAGCAGATAAGTTCCTCCTTTTTCACGTCCTATCTCTCCTTTGCGATCCGTATATTCAATACTATGCAGCTTGACCGGATCATAGAACGCAAAAAGATCCGTTTCCGGAATTTCTTCCGAAAACGGATCAATTGATGTACTATCATTTGTTGTTCATCTTGACCGCCAATTAAAAATATCACGCCTTGTCTACCCAGACTGTCTCAGCCTCATGGCGCTTAGGTCTGCCCATAAGATTTGTAAGAGCGGATTTTGCGCTTAGACCGTTGAAAAGCACATTATAGCATTGTTCGGTGATAGGCATATCAACTCCCACTTTCTGAGCAAGTTCATACGCCGCTTTAGTACAGATGTAACCTTCCACCGTTCCGACCTGCTTTACTGCATCTTCCGGTGTTGTTCCCTGACCTATCAGTATTCCCGCACGTCTGTTGCGGCTGTGCATACTTGTGCAGGTAACGATAAGATCGCCTATTCCTGTAAGTCCTGCAAAAGTCTCGCTTCTTCCGCCCAAGGCAACGCCAAGACGGGCTATCTCGGTAATTCCTCTTGTCATAAGAGCAGCTTTAGTGTTGTCACCAAGGCTCATGCCGTCGCATATTCCGGCGCAGAGAGCAATTATATTCTTTAATGAACCGCCCAGCTCACAGCCTACAACGTCACTGTTGATATATATACGGAAAGTATTATTGGACATTACACTTTGTATATAGTCGGCATATTTATGATCTTTAGACGCAGCTACCACAGTAGTGGGGATACCAAGCGCGACTTCCTCAGCATGGGAAGGACCGCTCAGGACTACAATAGGATTATTTGGTATCTCTTCTTCAAGAACCTCGCTCATTCTTTTAAGTGAAGGTTCTTCAAGACCCTTTCCTGTATTTACAATGACGGTTTCAGGAGAAATATGCGGTGCTGCTTTTTGCGCAACTTCTCTTACTTTTCCTGTCGGTATGCCGAAAATAACTATTTCTGCTCCGGAAACGGAATTTATATCGTTTGTAAGGATTATCTCGTCGCTTATCTTTACTCCGGGCAGTTTTTGCTTGTTTTCGCCGTCACGTCTGATATCATCGACCTCCTGTTCAAAAGCCGACCATACAGTCACGTCATGTCCGAAGTTGTTAAGCATTACCGCCAGACTTAATCCGAAGCCGCCCATTCCAAGAATAGTAAATTTTGCCATATTATTCTTCCTTTCCGCTTGATTTTTCCGCTTTGCTCTTTATGAATTTATTTTCCGTACCGTTTTTCAACCGCTGGATATTGGTTTTATGCATATATATCAGCAGCGCGCTCGTAACAGCTACAAGAGCGGTATGAGTTATACAAAGGTCAAGACTGAGGTCCTCCACAAAATAATGGAGCAGGAACGTTAGTATCGGATAAAATATTGCCGAGGAGATCGACGCCACCGAAACATATTTTGATATCAGCAGCACAATTATGAAAAACGGTATGATTATCACAAACGTCTGCCAGTCAATAACTATAAGTATCGAACAGGAAACAAGTATTCCCTTTCCTCCTCTGAAGCCGTAATATATGGGGAAAATATGTCCAAGAATGGCTGCTATGCCCGATATGTACCCCACCGTCTTTTCGTCAAAGCCGTCCGCTCCCACAAAAATACGGAATATCAGTATGCTTATAAGGACAGAAACGATCCCTTTTGCAAGATCTCCCAGCAAAGTAAGCAGCGCAGGGAATTTTCCGTAACAGCGGAAAGTGTTTGTAAGTCCGGCGTTCTTGCTGCCGTGTTCCCTTATATCTTCATGCTTGAGAAGTTTTACGACGATTATGGCAGAGTTGCAGCTTCCAAGCAGGTAGGAAACAATGACCGAAAGTATTCCTGCAATAATAAGTTTGACCATAGTTAATAACTCCCATTAATTATTTATCATCATTTTTTCCGCGTTCACGGACAATAAAACGTACCGGCGTTCCCTCCAGACCAAAAGTCTGCCGTATCTGGTTTTCAAGGTATCTCTGATACGAGAAGTGGAACAAGTCCGCTCTGTTTACAAAAGTCACAAACGTAGGAGGTTTTGTTGACGGCTGCGTCATGTAGTAAATTTTCAGTCTCCTGCCTTTGTCGGACGGCGGCTGAACTCTTGTTGTTGCATAAGCAAGAACATCATTCAGCATTCCTGTGGAAACTCTCATACTGTTCTGTCTGTTTACGTCATTTATCATGTCAAACAGCTTTTCTACACGCTGTCCTGTTTTTGCCGAAATAAATATGAACGGAACATATGACATAAAGCTGAAATTTTCCGATAGCTTTGTTTTGAACTCGTCCATAGTGCTGTCTGTTTTTTCTACGGCGTCCCATTTATTGACGGCAACAATGCAGGCTTTTCCCTGTTCGTGAGCGTAGCCTGCAACTTTTGAATCCTGTTCGGTAAAGCCGACCGTTGCGTCAATAAGAATTACGCATACGTCGGAACGATCTACAGCCATATATGCTCTAAGAACGCTGTAATGTTCAATTTTTTCCAAAACCTTTGATTTTTTCCTTATACCGGCAGTATCAATAAATATATACTTTCCGTGGGAATTTTCCACTGTCGTATCGGTAGCGTCGCGCGTCGTTCCGGCAATATCGGAAACTATCACTCTTTCTTCACCTGCAATGCGGTTTATAAGAGAGGATTTACCCACATTCGGCTTGCCGATAACAGCTACTTTGATATGATCTTCATCGTCATTTTCGGGTTCTTCTTCGGGGAAATGCTTGAAAATTTCGTCCAGCATATCCCCCGAACCGTGACCGTGAGCCGCAGAAACAGCTATCGGATCACCAAGCCCAAGGCTGTAAAATTCATAAAATTCCGGCGGAGGATCGCCGATAGAATCGCACTTATTTACGCAAAGAACAACAGGCTTGCCGCTTTTCCGGAGCATAGTGGCAACGTCGTGATCGTCTGCGGTAACGCCTATTCGGACATCGGTAAGGAAAACGATAACATCTGCTTTTTCAATTGCAAGCTCCGCCTGACGTCTCATCTGTTTAAGGATAACGTCCTCGCTGTTAGGCTCGATACCTCCGGTATCTACTACCATAAATTTTCTGTTTCTCCACTCACATTCCGAATAAATGCGGTCACGGGTAACGCCCGGAGTATCCTCAACGATCGAAAGGCGTTTTCCCACAAGTTTGTTGAAAAGAGTAGATTTTCCCACATTCGGACGTCCTACCACCGCAACTATTGGCAAAGCCATATTATCATCTCCTTTAATTTCCCGTTACCGCGTCAAAAAGCTCATACCCGTCGTTTGACACCTTGCGTATCTTTACGCCGAGAGCTTTTTCTGCATCGGTCAGAGTAATGTCATCAAGAAAAATATCCTCATCAGCTTTCAGCATATTTGATGAAATAAGCAGAGTATCGCCGAGAGGCTTGCCTTTAAGCTGAGCAATAAGATCCTGTCCGGTTATAAGTCCGGCAACGGTTATGGTCTCTCCGAAGAAGTCGTTTCTTATCTTATATACTCTGCAATTTATATTATGCCACTTTTCATGCACTTTTTCAACCATTGCCGCAATAAATTTATATGCAAGCGCGCCCGTTGCTATTGAAACATCGGAATTTCCCACATTTTCTGCATTTTCAAAAGCGTCCTCAAATTCGTCTATGAGCGAACGCATCATTCCCACGCCGTTTTCATATTGGGAATAATCCTCATAAAATTCTGCGTTTGGAAGTTCGCGTTCAGCAGTTATATAAAATTCATCGGCAGGAAAAACAAGACGTGTTCCATACTCTTCAAGGAAATTCTTCTGAAATCCTTCTATCAGGTCAATAGTCCTCCCTGCGCCTTCCTTGTCAAAAAGCGTAAGCGGATAAAGCCCGTCACGGAATTTTGTCAGTCCCACCGGAACAACGGCAATGCTCTGAATATTGGGCATAAGTTTTCCCAGATCGGTAAGCGTCCGCTCCAGTTCTGCGCCGTCGTTTATTCCGGGACAAAGAACTATCTGACAGTTCATGGAAATACCCGCTTCCGCAAACTGACGAAGATAGTCAAGTTTTTCACCCGCAAAACGATTGTTCATCATCATGCAGCGGAGTTCCGGATTTGTTGTATGAACGGAAATATTTATTGCAAGTCTCATCTGTATTATTCTGTCGATATCCTTTTGTGAAAGGTTCGTCAGTGTGACATAATTTCCCTGCAAAAATGATAAGCGCGCGTCGTCGTCCTTGAAATAAAGAGTTTCGCGCATATTGGGCGGCATCTGGTCTATAAAGCAGAAAATGCACTTATTGCAGCAGCTTTGTTTTTTGTCCATAAGGAACGTTTCAAATTCCAGACCGAGGTCATCATACTCGCTTTTGCGGACGATAACCGTTTTCTTTTCGCCGTCTGAAATTATTTCCAGCTTTACGATCCTTTCGGCTGAATAGAACATATAGTCAAGAACGTCCTCGATCTCGTGACCGTTTACCGCGGCAAGGATATCTCCCGCCTTTATTCCCTTTCCGGAAACCGGCGAACCGTTTATAACAGATCTTATTTCTACCGACACGCCGATCCCCTCCTTTTGTTAATGTTGAGTATTAAGAGTTGAGATAAAACAGAATTTAAAGTCAATCAGTTTCAAGCTCAAATAATTTGCGCTTTTTAGAGTTTTTGTCAATAGAGTAAATCGTTATCCAAGTATAAGCATTGGTATACTCATTAAATGTGCAATCAATACCCGTATTTTCCTTGAACACTTCAAAGTTTTCGTCATTTTCAACGCTTATGCAGATCTCAACAGGAGAATTATCACGGTGTTTTTTTAATTTGAAATGCGGTATATAATTTTTTTCTTCTTCGCTGCATTGTGTATAGAACATTCCGCTATAACCGTTGTATCTGCTGTCGTAAATTATATATTCTTTTCCACATTTGGAGCACTTTATCTTTATGACTTTTATATGTGCAAATAATGGTTCAGGAGGAATAATAACTTCTTCTCTCGGTCCGTTTATGCTATGGGTGAAGTATATCCAATGATGGATATTACCGTTTTCATCTTTTGTACAATTTGAGAAACATCCTCCTGTAACAGAGTAGTCAAGTGCATCATAATATGGCTGACATAATTCTTTTTCTTTTTTATCAAGATAAGATTCATATACATCAAACAAAGTACATCCACAAATACACATCAAATTAAATGTTGTAAAATTATTTTTGTTATTTTTCAAATATGCAATATTTTTTAAATAATCAGGAATAGGCATTCTTATCACTCTTTAGTAAATTCCGATTTAGCACTGCATTTTAACAAATTAAATTTAAAATCTTTATAAAAAAGCCGGAAAAGGATCACTCCTTCTCCGGCTTCCTTAAAGCAAGATCAAACTTCCTTCTTAATAACTTCAACGCCCTTATAGAATCCGCAGTTCTTGCAAACCTTGTGAGGAGCAGTCAGCGCTCCGCAGTTTGAGCATCTGGAGAACGCAGGAGTATCCAGCTTCCATACAGCTGAACGTCTCTTATCACGTCTTGCTTTTGATACCTTTCTCTTTGGTACTGCCATTATCAGCACCTCCTTATCATACTAACCGGTCTGATCGCCGCAATTACATCCGCCATGATTCAGATCAGCTCCACATTTCGGACAAAGTCCCTTGCAATCCTCCCGGCAAAGCATTTTTGACGGCAGAGAAAGCAGACAATCCGTAAGCGCAAGCTCGTCCATATCAAGTTCGTCATTTTCAGTAACTATATATTCATCGGAATAATCGCCGTCATTACTGAGCGAACGAACGAGAATATGCTCAAAATCGAAGCAATAGTCACGGTCAAATTCTATAAGACATCTGTCACAGCAGATGTGCAGTGTAAATTCCGCAGAATATTTAAGCGACACGATGCCGGCACGGTTAGTTACCGTACCTTTTATCGCAACAGGGTTTGAAAAAGTAAAGCCTTTTACCTCATTAAGTCTTTCGCTGTCAATGACATAGTCAAGGCAAACCTTTTCTCCGACAATGTTATAAAGCTGTTTTAAGCGAATGACCATAGTACACCCCAAACACTGCTAAAAATTATTATAACATATACGTTCCGATATGTCAATACCTTTGCAGGAAATTATTTGATAGAATACTTTGAAACACTTTCAGGCAGATCTTCCTTATTTGCCGAAACTGTGAATACGACTTCAACATCGTTTCCGGTCAGCTTGTCGATCTTGTTAAGCATTGCTCCGAGAGCCTCAAAATCAGCTCCGCCCACTTTCAGGATAGAGTCTATAAAAATTTCCTTTATATCATAGTTTCCGGCAACCAGGCCTGCAACCAGACCATAGAAAGCTTCAAAAGAATAGATATTGTAAGCATCTGTATCAACTATTCTTACAGATGTAGGAATATCATACCTGAGCTTTTCGCTCTTGTCAATACATACAACGTAACCGTTTGTCTCCTTGGCAGCCTTGTTGATCATATCGATCAGGAGCTTGGTCTTTCCTGAGCCCTTGGTTCCTGTAATGATTTTTACCATAATAAAACACTCCGTTCCGCCTTTTTTGAAGGCAATTTTTTATTTGAACACCCCTTCTTTGAGGGTGAAAGGAAACTTGCTTTACAGCCCGCACATATCAGCCGAGCTTTGCTTCAAGAGCAGCTTTCTGATCCTCATAACCGGGCTTGCCGAGGAGAGCGAACATATTCTTCTTATAGCTTTCAACGCCGGGCTGATCGAAAGGATTTACCCCAAGCATATAGCCGCTTACTGCGCAAGCCTTTTCAAAGAAGTATACCATATAGCCAAAGCTCTTTTCGGAAGTATCGTCCAGCTCAAGAACGATATTGGGAACTCCGCCTTCGGTGTGAGCAAGAATAGTTCCCTCAAAGGCTTTTCTGTTTACTACGGACATATTCTGATTTGTGAGAAAATTAAGTCCGTCAAGATTTTCGGCGTCATTTTCAAGGAACAGATCTTTCTTAGGCTTCTTTATGTCAACGACTGTCTCAAACATTATCCTTGAACCCTGCTGAATGAACTGTCCCAGCGAATGAAGATCCGTGGAGAAAGTTGCAGAAGCAGGGAAAATACCTCTGTTATCCTTTCCTTCGCTTTCACCGTAAAGCTGTTTCCACCATTCAGCCATCATTGTAAAACTGGGATCGTAGGAAATAAGCATTTCAACGGATTTATTCTTTCTGTAAAGAATATTCCTTATAGCGGCATATTTGTAGCAGTCGTTGCTGTCAAAATCAGCGGAAAGCTCGTCCTGAGCCTGCTTAGCGCCTGCCATTATAGCGTCTATGTCGCAGCCCGCTACGGCTATAGGAAGAAGTCCTACTGCTGTCAAAACGGAATATCTTCCTCCGACATCATCAGCAATAACGAATGTTTCGTATCCCTCTGTATCGGCAAGCTGCTTTAAAGTACCTCTTGCCTTGTCTGTTGTGCAGAATATCCTGTCCTTTGCGCCTTCCTTGCCATATTTCTTTTCCACCATTTCACGGAAGATCCTGAAAGCAAGTGCAGGCTCGGTAGTAGTTCCGGATTTGGAGATAACATTCACCGAGAAATCCTTGCCCTCGCAAAGTGAAATTATCTCATTAAGATATGTGGGGCTGATATTGTTTCCGGCATAATAAATTTCCGGAGTATCCTTTTTAAGATTGTTGTAAAGCGGCGATCTGAGAAGCTCTATAGCCGCCCTTGCGCCAAGGTATGAACCTCCTATGCCGATGACGATAAGCACGTCGGAATTGCTGCGTATCTTAGCCGCAGCAGCCTTTATCCTTTCAAACTCTTCCTTATCGTAATCTGTCGGAAGATTTACCCAACCGAGAAAATCGTTTCCTGCGCCGGATCTTTCTTCAAGCGTCTTTGCCGCAAGCATAGCGGAAGCCTTGATGTTTTCCATTTCATAAGGCGCGATAAAGTTCTGAAGGTATTTGGTGTTTAATTTTATTGACATGACCTTCTCCTCCTAAAGTTATTCATACTCTAATTTTACTATAAATTCAAAAAATTTGCAATGATTTTCTCAAGATAACCTGAAAAACGAGCAACTTTTGGTCAGTCTTACTAAAATGTTAAAAGTTTTTTGATAATAATGACCAACGCCTTTAATGCCGACATTTTTTCCACAGGTCCGGCAGCAAGGATATCTACCGAGAACATCATTTTTTCTCCGCGCAGGAACTGTATCTCTCCTGCTTTGTCCCCTTTTTCCACCGGGGCATAAAGGAAATCCGTGATTATTACCCGTGAAGATATCGAATCTGCCGCTCCGTTAGGCAGAACAACATTTTTCACGCTGCCATATGACAAAGGCACTTCCCGTACCATTCCGCCCTTTACGGGTATACTTTCCGGGATATCATCGGGAAGTCCGGGAGTAAATACCATATAGCCGGAAAATCCTGTATTCATCAGCCGTCCGGCTTCCGAAAGAGCGTATTCTTCATCGCCGCTGCCAATAACCACCGAAATATACGTTACCCCGTCACGTTCAGCGCCGCAGGCGGCAAAATATCCGGAATGTTCGGTATATCCTGCTTTAAATCCGATAATGCCCTTATATGATCTTACAAGAGTATTGGAATTTACAAGTTCCGTCTGACCGTTCCGTACAAAATCATGCCAGCAGGTAAAATATTCTTTCAGGAATTTATATTCCGACAGTTCTGCGCAAAGGATAGCTATATCCTTTGCCGAAGATATCTGCTTATCGTCGTCATAATATCCGTTAAAATTTGTAAAGGAAGTGTTTTCCATTCCGATCTCTTTAGCTTTCTCATTCATAAGTCCGGTAAATCCGTCCGACGAGCCGCCGATCTCTTCCGCCAGAACGGCAGCGGCATCATTGGCATTTCCTATTATTACGGATCTGAAAAGCTCGTCAATGGTTATCTCCTCACCCGGCATCAGCCATATCTGTGCTCCCTGCATGGAATTGGCATAAGCCGACGTTTTAAGTGCTTTTTCCAAAGGAAGCTCTCCGCTTTTGACCTTTTCGGCAGCAATAAGCACCGTCATAAGTTTTGCAGCAGTACCAACAGGAACAGGAATATCGCCGTTGATGCTTTCTATTACCGTTCCGCTTGATGCTTCCATAAGTACTTCGCATAGAAGGCGCTCATCTTCTTCATTATCGGCATGGGTATCCGTACATAATGAGGCTGTCATTATAATTATCGCCTGAAATACATATAAAAACCGCATTAAAAAATTTTTTCGCATAAAATAACCTCCCGGTTAATCATATGCATATCGGGATATTTTTAGACAAGCATATTAAAGGACTATTTGACATATCAGGAAGAATATGTTATAATCATTTACAGATATCATTAATTGGAGAATGTTATGTTCGGATATGTAAAACCATTCAAACCGCAGATGAGAATATGCGAATTTGAAACATACAGGGCTGTCTATTGCGGACTTTGCAGAACTCTTGGAAAAAAATACGGAATTGCCGCAAGAATGACGCTCAGTTATGACTTTGCTTTTCTCGGACTTATGGCTCTGGCACTGAACGGCTCAGACGCTGAAATGTGTTCATGCAGGTGCGCCGTTCACCCTCTCAGAAAGACCCCATGTATCAGAACGGATACCGGTCTTGACTATACCGCCGCCGCGGCTTCTTTGCTTATTTACCATAAAATAAAAGACGACCTTGCTGACAAACGCTTTTTAGGCAAGCTGCCGCCGCTGTTTATGCTGCTGTTCGTAAAAAGAGCTTACAAAAAAGCTGCTTCAGCTTATCCGGAGCTTTCGGAATACATCGCCGAACAAATAGAACGTCAGAGCCGGCTCGAAAAAGAAAACTGCAAATCAATAGACCGGGCTTCCGATCCGTTTTCAAACATTCTGGGCAAAATTTCATCAGGGCTCAGCGAAAATAACGATGAAAAACGGATATTGCAGCGTTTCGGATATCTGCTTGGAAGATATGTCTATATCACCGATGCTTTTGACGATGTGGAAAAAGATTTCAAATCCAACGGGTTCAATCCTCTTATTCTCGGAAACAAGACAGTGAACGATCTTGACCTTCCGCTTATAAAAACAAAAGCCGAGGATAGTATCAATTTCACTCTCGGAGCGCTGGCTGACTGTTATGTACAGCTTGATCTGAAAAGGTTCAAGCCTATAACGGACAATATCGTATATCTGGGACTGAAAAACGTTTTTTATGATATAATAAGAAAAAAAGAAGATAAAGGAACGAAAGGAGACACTCGGAATGAATGACCCTTACAGAATACTCGGCGTTTCTCCGTCGGCTTCAGATGACGAAGTAAAAGCCGTATACAAAGAGCTTATAAGACAATATGCAGGAAATGACGAAAAAATTTCCGAATTTACCGACGCATACGATTCTATAATGAACTCACGCCGCGGAGGAGCCGGTCAAGCCGGCACAAACATCTATAAAGAAGTAAGACGTCTGATAAGCATAGGAAATTATGACGACGCTTCATCTATGCTTGCATCTGAACAGGAAAGGACCGCCGAATGGTATTTTCTTAACGGCAGCATATGCTATGCCAAGGGCTGGCTCAACGACGCATATTCAAACTTTGAACAGGCTTGCAGAATGGAGCCTTACAATCCCGAATATAATTCCGCATTCAGACATATGCGTGAAAGCAAAAAGGGATATATGCGCGGTGATCCGAACGATCAGACTTTCGGAAGCGATGTAAGACCTATCGGAGGGTGTTCCGTATGCGATATATGCAATGGTCTGATATGTACCGACTGCTGCTGTGAATGTATGGGCGGAGATTTTATACCATGCTGCTGAACAGAGGATAAATATGAAAAAAGTTAGTTATAAAGTATCGCTTGGCGGAATAGTATCCGCGCTTTGCCTGCTGCTTATGTTCCTTACGGCAGTATTTCCTCCTTTGAATATCACTCTTCCGCTTTTTGCGGGAGTACTTATAACCGTTGTTGCGATAGAAGTAAGTACGTCGTGGTCTTTTGTAACATATGCGTCGGTAGCGGTACTTTCATTTTTCGTAACTCCGGATAAGGAAGCGTGGCTGTTCTTTACGTTTCTGTTCGGATATTACCCGGTCGCAAAATCATTCTTTGAAAAGATAAAAAGCAAGGCTCTCGGGTGGATATGCAAGTTGGCAGCATTCAATATTTCAATAATAATAATTTTCTATACGCTTATGAACATTCTTGGCACGCTTGATCTTTTTGAAGAATTTGGATTTTACAATAAATGGCTGATACCGGCTCTTATAATTGCAGGAAACCTGATATTCCTTTTCTATGATTACACGCTGACTTTACTTATCATGAGTTACAAAAAATGGTTCCGACCGACTTTTCTGAGAAAATTCAAATAATATCTGCGGCTGTACTTAACTGACAGCCGCTTTTTATTATAAAACTGCCCAATCATGCAATTGCTGAATTTGTGCAAAAGTGCCTTTGAAATCTCCCGTAATTTATGCTATAATTAAAGCATAGAATGAAAGGAGTGTACCCTCATGTTCAGCATTGGTGAATATGTTGTTTATGGTTCCGGAGAAATATGCCGCATTGCAGAAAAAATAGAAAGGTGTTTCGACGGCAAGAACGGAAAGGAATACTGCAAGCTAATTCCCGTTGATTCGGTCAATTCAACATACTATGTTCCTGCCGACAGCATGGAAAGCAACGTGAGAAAACTTCTTACAAAAGAAGAAATTTACAATATAATAGATTCAATGCCAAATGCAAAAGGTATATGGTTCAATGACAAAAATATCCGCAAAGAACAGTTCGGAGCAATGCTCAGAAACGATGATTTTTACGGAATAATAGGAATGATGAAATCTATATATGAGGAACGGCGCAGACGTTCCGAGGACGGCAAGCAGCTTATTGCTTCCGATGAAAAAGCCTTCAATGCAGCGGAAAATCTTATTAACCGTGAATTTTCCATAGTTCTCGGAATAAAAGTTGATGATGTGGAAAATTTCATTCACGAACGCCTGACTGCTTCTAAGGCATAAGACAAAAATCCGTACATTTTATGTACGGATTTTTTTATAACTGTTTTGTTTCCTCTTTCAGTATCCTGCCCTCTTTAAGAAGCTTTTTAAGGCGCTCGCTGTCATCGTTCAGCATGGCGTCGCGGTATTCTTTAAGGCGTTCGATTATAAAATCTATCTCAAAGCAAAGCGGCTTTTTGTTCAGCATGAAAAGAGGCGTCCACATGACCTCATTCAGTTTTGCCACACGGGTCAGATCCTGAAAACTTCCGGCACTGAATCCAAGCTGTTTCTGATGCGTAGGACTTTTTATATAAGCATTTGAAACAACATGAGCAAGCTGGCTCGTAAAAGCTATTATCTGATCGTGTTCTTCAGGAGAAGCAAAAACTACTTTCTTGAAATTTATCGAATATGCAAAATCCTCAAGCAGATTAAGCTTAGCCCGCGGTACGCTTTCCGACGGAGTGATTATAAAACTTGCCGTATCGAAAAGATTGTCAAGAGAATATTCAAAACCTGAAAATTCACGTCCCGCCATTGGGTGACAGCCTATAAAAGTTACTCCGTGCTTTTCAAGTACAGGGGTAACGCTGTCAACAACGGCTTTTTTTATGCCGCAGGTGTCAATGACAATGCTTCCCTCTTTGAATTTATCTGCATTTGAAATAATGTAATCTATGGTATCGGTAGGATACAGCGAAACTATTGTTATATCGGCAAGACCAAGATCATCGGTATCCGCGTCAATAGCATTCTGTGAAAGCGCCATTGCGACAGTTTCCTTGTTAAGGTCAATGCCATAGACTGTATGATTTGTATGCTTTTTTATAGCTTTGCACAAAGATCCGCCGATAAGTCCTATTCCTACAGCCGTAATTATCATACCGTCAGCCCTGCTTTCATGATCTTATTTTTCAGATAAGTTCTTCGATTATCTCAGCCGCTCTGGCGTTATCAGAGCAGACCGTCAGAATGACCCAATTGTCCTTTTCAATAATGTTTGCGTCTTCGAGCTTATATACTTCGTCAGGAGTATAATCGGTATAAAGCTCTGTCTGATTTTCAAGACGTTTTTTTACAGCTTCTGCGCCTGCCGAAGCACTGTCGGGATCGTTAAACTTGAATACCGCTAATTCGTCCGGATATGCTCCGCTTCCGCAAATAAACACGGACATATCCGCAATGGCGGAAGTATCCACATCATAGAAAGCGCCTATATCTTCGGAGGTTTTTTCGGCAGCAGAAGTTATTTCGATCTCAGCCATAACAGCAGCGGTAATATCCGCAGCAGAAGCTGACGACGCAGGTTCTGCGCTTTCAACAGATACAGAAGCCGCTGTTGTTTCATCAGGAGTTCCGTTGACCGGCACAGCATCGTCATTTACGCTTTCACATGCGGTAAAAGCCATTGTCGCCAGAACGGATAAAGTTATGATAATTTTTTTCATTAGTAATGTTCCTTTCAGGTTTAAAGTAAATACAAATAATATTATTCTTAAACAACGATAGTAATGCCCGTTTCTGTTTCTTCCGTCTGAACAGGCGGAATTGAGGTGCTTGTTCCGGGTTCCCACACAGTAACCGTTTCCGCTGTGCTTTCAGTAACGGTTTCATCGCCGATAAATGCCGTCTGTATCGCGCTCAGTATAACAGGATATGCGGCTGCTTTGAAGTGCAATCCGTCATTTTCAGCATAATCATCTGCAAGATATCCTGTAATTCCCTGCAATAGCGAATAAGTATCAACGAATTTTACGGTTTTTTCATCTGCAACTCTTTTTATATGGGCATTGTACATACTTATATTTATGAGCTTTTCGGGTTTTTCTTCTTCATGCTCGGCTGTTACGGGCGGTATGGATATAACTGCTATTTCTGCATCGGGACAAATTCCGGCAAGAGCGTCGATAAATTCTCCCATTTTATCCGCCATATAATCCTCCGAAAGGTAAGAAAGACCATTAGTTCCAAGCATTATGCATATATATTCCGGAGAAAGCTCTACAGCTTTATCATAAACACTTTGCTCGTCAATATCCGTGGTCATTACCGAAGCAGGAGTAAGACCAAGCTGCGCAAATACGTTTTCTTTTTTCAGATAGCCGTAATTTACAAATCCCACAGAAAGAGAATCGCCTATCATGAGCACATTATCATAAAATTCCTTGTCGTATTCCGTGGGAGCAGGGATAGCCGGGTTGCTTGTTGCATCTGTATCAGAAGTTTCCTCTGTTTCGGATTCGGATATCACGGTAGTTTCGGAAGAAGTAACTGCCGGCATTGAAGTTTCAGATACTGTTGTGACCGTTGCAGTCGTCTCAGCGGCAGCATTTTCCTCTGTTTCAATAACATTAGGAACGGTATTTTCTGCTGCAGCGGCGTCGGACTGAAAATATCCGTTAAGCCGCAAATAATATATTCCGGATAAAACCAGCACAGCAGCAATAAGCACTATCATCGCAAAAAGCGCTGCTGTGTCGGCAGGAGTAGTTCTGCTGTTGGAGCGAGCCATAATTACACCCTCATACAAAAAATACAGGTAATATCACCATAATAAGCTAATATACCGTAGCTATATTATTATACTACAAACTTTACCGTTTTTCAAGCATTATTTTTATTTTCCGTCATTTTCCAATCATAAAAATATGTCACGGTCTCAAATGTCTGATTTTTATATGAAATAAAGTGAAATTATTGTATTTTAATAGCTGTAAAATTGAGGTAAAGTAATTATATAGCAACTATTATTACAGAAAGAAGCTGTTTTATGATCTCAAAACGTTTAAAAAAATTTTTTTCTGCATCAGCCGCCATGTTTTTAGCGGCGGCAATGTGTTCATGCAGCGGCAGCTCCGAAGAAACTTCAGATACGTCTTTATCCGGCGAAACGGTAAATGTCCCGGCGGATATATCTGAAAATACTACCGTTTCACAGACCGAGACGCCCGATCAAGCTGATATCCCGCCTATGGATACCTCACCTATAACACTTTCATTATTCATTTTCGGCGATTATGACGACATTCCGTTTGACGATACCGCAGCCGAACAGATAACCAAAGTCACCGGAGTTACACTTGAAATCACTGTATTTAACGATGAAACGCCATCCGACGTTCTTTCCGAGAGCGAGACAAAGCCAGATCTTATCTATGCCGGATATGATACTCAGGAGCTTATAGAAAGCGGAGAAATTATTCCAATTAACGACTATGTTACGCCGTATGGCAAGAATTTCAGTAATCTTTATGGAAAATATTTCAGTTCTCTCACGTCGCAGGACGGCAATATATATACTTTCGGAACAGGAGGTTCAGCTCCTGCCGTACTTCTGCCCGAAGGAACATTCAGCATACGTCATGATGTGCTGGAGGAGACCGGTTATCCGGATATAAAAACCGTATCCGACCTTGAAGCGTGCATTTCGGAATATATGGAGAACCATTCCGGTAACACCGGACTGCTGCTTTGCGGAGGTCCTATACAGCTTTATGAAAAGACCATAAGCGAACGGGTAAATTACGTCCTCGGATATCCTAACGACGGAGAATTTATTGTAAATGAAGAGACCGGAGAAGCGTCATATAAGTGGCTCGATCCAAATGCCGGAAAATTTATAAAATGGCTGAACCATATGTATAATACCGGTCTGCTTGACAGTGATTCGTATTCGCTTAAAGAAGGAGCATATTATGATAAGATATCCCGCGGAGGAGTTATTGCCATTGCAGGACTGCCGGAGGACTATGATGATGTCTACTGTCCCCTCCCGGTCACACTGGAAAGCGGAATGAAAACGATGTTTACAGCGGAATATAATGATTTTTCCGTTTCTCCCGGAATAGGCATAACAAAATACTGTTCCGAACCCGAAAGAGCTTTCCGTTTTCTTGACTGGTGGTGCAGCGATGAAGCTCAGGATATAATAATGGCAGACTATAACGGTGAAAATTTCTATGCGCGGTACGCAGAGCCGTTTCCTATGATAAGCGTTACCGAAAAGAATCAGAACGGAAACTATATTTCTCCGCTTCTTGAAGATATTATCGCCGGATATTCAGACGAAGAACGGGCTACACTTGACGGCTACGGAATAAAAACCTTTGCTGATCTTTTCCCGTCGGCAGATGAACTCCCGGAAATAAACAGAACCCTGATAAGCGATTATGATATTCCTGCAATGAGCGAAGAAAGTATTCTGTTGGAAACCCTTGAAACTTATATGAAAACCGAGATACGCAATTCAATAACGTGTTCCGAAGAAGAGTTCGATGGCAAATGGGCTGAGGTCACCGAATGGTGTGAAAATAACGGTGCAAAAGAACTGGAAGAGCTTATGACCGCAAGAATAAGATCCGGCGAATAACTATCATAAAACATGGATCGGGGAGGCTTTTTGCCTCCCCGATAATTTTATTCTTCAAAAAATGATTTAAATGCCTTGTATGTCATATAAACGTCTGCTTTTGCAACTACTTCATAAGGGGCGTGCATTGCAAGCACCGGAACGCCTACGTCTATAACGTCCATATCAAGATTTGCAAGATATGCGGCAACTGTACCTCCGCCGCCAAGATCTACCTTTCCAAGCTCGCCGGTCTGCCAGATGATATTGTTTTTCTCCATAAGAGCGCGGACTCTTGCCACAAATTCTGCCGAAGCGTCAGATGTTCCGGATTTTCCCCTTGCACCTGTAAACTTAGTCACAACAACACCATAGTTGACAAATGCAGCATTTTTCTTTTCGACTACATCAGGAAATGTGGGGTCAAAAGCAGCATTTACATCTGCGGAAAGACATTCTGTATTTGAAACAAGATCTCTGCCCTTTACACCAAAGCTGTCGGCAAGATCATAAAGGAAATTCTTTAGATATGACGAACAAAGTCCGGTATTTCCGTCGCTGCCCGTTTCTTCCTTATCGGTCAGGCAAACGACCGCCGTTTTGTTTACCTTGCTGCAGCCGAGTATAGCTTCAAGAGCCGTATATGCGCATACTCTGTCGTCATGTCCGTATGAACCGATAAGACTTCTGTCAAAGCCTATGTCCTTAGCCTTGAATGCAGGTACCATTTCAAGCTCAGCTGAAAGGAAATCCGATTCAATGATACCGTACTTTTCGTGAAGCAAAGACATGATATTCAGCTTTACCTTTTCGCTTACATCATCATCGCGGAACGGTCTTGAACCTACAATAATATTCAGTTCCTCACCCTTTATGCCTTCGCTCAGGGTTCTCTTTACCTGCTCCTGAGCAAGGTGCGGAAGAAGGTCACTGATAAAGAATACCGGATCGTTTTCATCTTCACCTATGCAGACGGTGATCTTCGTTCCGTCCTTTTTGATAATAACTCCATGAATGGCAAGAGGTATGGTCGCCCATTGATACTTTTTTATGCCGCCGTAATAGTGAGTTTTGAACAGAGCTATTTCATTGTCCTCGTAAAGAGGATTCTGTTTAAGGTCTATTCTTGGCGAATCAATATGCGCCGCAGCAAGATGAACACCTTTTTCCATAGGTTCGCTGCCTATAACAGCAAGAATGACTGCTTTGCCGCGGTTGTTGAAGTATACCTTGTCTCCCGGTTTAAGAGCCATACCTTTGACATACTCCTTGAAGCCTTCTTCTTTGGCAAGCGCAATTGCAGAAGCAGCCGCTTCTCTTTCGGTCTTGGCACCGTTAAGAAAATCCTTGTAGCTTTCACAGAAATCATCACATTCCGAAGTCTGCTCCTCTGTCATTATAAGACCGGCGTGCTTTTTATCCATAAAAAGCCTTTCCTTGAGAAGAGCAGCGGGTGATTTTTCTTTTTCATTTGACATATTGAAACATTCCTTTCATAATGAATTTATTACTGTATTGCTTTTTTAGCCGTAAAGATTATTATAACCTTTATAAGCTGTCATAACCTTTTTGACATAATGCTTTGTTTTTCCCTGCGGCATATTGTCCAGCGTTTTGCCGTCGGAGCTGTATTCAGGAGATTTTAGCCATTCATTGACATTTCCTCTTCCCGAATGGTATGCCGCAATTGCCGTAGCAGCATCGTCATATTCTTCATACAGCAGTTTCAGCAGATAGCTGCCGTATTCTATATTGTACCGGGCATTGAACATATCGTCATATGATATATCCCGTTCGTCCTCCATTCTGAATTTTACCCATTCAAAAGCGTCCTCCGTAAGCTGCATAAGACCTCTTGCACCTACTTCAGAGACAGCTGTCTCATCAAATCCGCTTTCCGTTTTTATTACCGCATATATCAGGTATTTATCCACACCGGTCTCAGCCGCAGCCGTTTCTACATATGCGCTGTACTGCTGCGGATATATATACTTTTTGCATATATCCTCTATATTGAATATCAGCCATATGAAACAGCCGATAAAAATTATCATTATCACGCTGCCGAGCTTTTTCAGCATTGATAGTACTCCTTGATCTTATCTGCGACTTCCTTTGCCTTTTCTTTAAGTATCTCCGCAGATTTATTATTTTTGATTATAAAATCCGAATGATTTATAAAAAATTCTTCCGTATGCTGTGATGAAAATCTGTTCCTGATCTGTTCTTCGGATATGCCGTCACGTCTGGCGATTCTATCGAGCCTGTTTTTTTCCGACGCCGTAACACTTATTATAAGGTCGCAGAAATCGTCTGCTCTGCTTTCAAAAAGCGTAGGAGCGTCAAGAAGAACATATTTTTTATTTTCTGCCGCATAACGGTTTATCATATTAAGTATCTCAGATGTTATATATGGATAGCTTATTGCATTCAACTGTTCAAGTTTTTCTTTATCGGAAAATACTATATCCGCAAGTTTTTGCCTGTTCAGCGTACCGTCATCATTAAGTATCTCCTCGCCAAAACATTCGACGGCTTCTTCCAGACACATACTGCCCTTTTCCATAACGCTTCTGGCAATTTTATCAGCATCTATCACTGCAAACCCACAATTATCAAAAACCTGACATACAGTAGTTTTTCCTGCTCCGCTCTGTCCGGTCAAACCGACCACAACTGTATCGCGCGCTTCGCTCATATATGCGTCTCCTTTCATTCAACATCCTTTATTGTCACTTTCCAAAATCAAAATACAGCTTGTTACCTGTTATGTAATTTTAATTATCTCAAATCCGGCAGCCCTCAGAAGCCTGTTATATACAGCCAGACCGACCCCGCTTACAGCAGGACATCTCGCATACACCTGCTTTGCACCTATTTCGTCGAACTTTCTTAAAACGTCAAAGAGTTTTGCCGCCTGTTCTTCGCAGGTATCTCCGTATGGAACAGCCGGGATACGGCAAAACGGTTCGTCACTGTCAAACGGCATAGCAAAGACCCCTTCGCCGCCGTGAGAATTTACAAATTCTATATAATGCTCGCTGTCGCCGTCAATTATAGTTACATTTGCTTTCGGAGAATAGTGCTTGTACTTCATTCCGGGCGAAAGTACCTTTTCACCGTTATCGGCGGCTTCTGTTATATGGCGGTCTATTATTACTTCTCCAAATTCCGAAAGTTCTTCTGCCAAAACAAACCCGGGACGAAGTATCCTTATTTTTCCGCTTTCAAAAGAAATGACCGTACTTTCCACCCCGACAGGACAGCTTCCGCCGTCTATTACTGCCGGTATCTTTCCGTTCATATCATTCATTACATGGATAGCCGTTGTAGGGCTTGGACTTCCGGAAAGATTTGCCGAAGGAGCTGCTATCGCCTTTCCGCTGAATTTTATCAGCTTTCTTGCGGCTTTATGGCTCGGTATCCTGATACCGACCGTATCAAGTCCGGCACTTGTTATATCAGGTATTCTGTCTCTTTTCGGAAGGACCATAGTAAGCGGTCCCGGACAGAACCTTTCCGCAATTTTATAAGCAATATCGGGAATGTCATACGCATAATCCGATATGTCGCTGATATCTGCAAGATGAACTATCAGAGGATTATCCTGCGGACGTCCCTTTGCCATGAAAATTTTCCGGACGGCATCAGCATTCTCCGCATCTGCGGCAAGACCGTATACGGTTTCGGTAGGCATACCTACGATACCGCCGGCAGCGATTATTTCAGCCGCTTTTTTTATGTCGTCATCAGAAGAAGTAAGCAGCTCAGTTTCAAGATCCATTGTTTTCCACCTTTATTCTTCACTCTGCGCAGAAAGCCTTGCAGCCTGATCCGCTGTAGCAAGAGCGTCTATTATTTCATCAAGGCTGCCGTTCAATATATATTCGAGCTTATAAAGCGTAAGACCTATACGATGATCGGTAACACGGCTTTCGGGGAAATTATATGTCCTTATCCTTTCGGAGCGGTTACCTGTTCCGACCTGTGATTTCCTTTCAGACGCGATCTTATCGTTCTGCTCCTGTATCATCGCCTCAAACAGCCTTGAACGAAGGATCTTCATTGCTTTGTCCTTATTTTTATGCTGGCTCCGCTCGTCCTGACATTCCACTACTACTCCCGTGGGAATGTGCGTTATGCGTACCGCCGATTCGGTCTTATTGATATGCTGACCGCCTGCTCCGGAAGCACGGAAAACATCTATTTTCAGATCCGTGGGAGCGATCTCAAGCTCCACATCGTCCGCTTCTGCAAGAACTGCAACAGTTACGGTAGAGGTGTGTATCCTTCCCTGAGATTCCGTTTCCGGCACACGCTGAACGCGGTGCACTCCGCTTTCATATTTAAGTCTGGAATAGGCTCCCTCGCCCTCAACGCTGAAACTTATCTCCTTAAAGCCCCCAAGCTCGGTAGGATTGGCGTTAAGTATCTCGGTTTTCCACCGTCTTGCTTCGGCATACATTGAATACATACGGAAAAGTGAATTTGCAAACAGAGCGGCTTCTTCTCCTCCTGCTCCGCCGCGTATCTCGATAATAACGCTTTTTTCGTCGTTTGGGTCTTTCGGCAGAAGAAGTATTTTAAGTTCTTCGCTCAGAGTATCGAGCTTTTCCCTGCTGTCATCAAATTCGATCTGAGCAAGTTCTTTCATTTCCCTGTCAATACCGTTTTCTTCAAGAAGCTCTTTGGCATCTTCCATTGTTTTGCGGCATTTTTCATATTCGCGGTATTTTTCAACAACAGGCGTAAGATTTTTATATTCCTTCATCAATGAGGCATACAGCTTATTATCCGAAATTACCGATACGTCGGTAAGCCTGCTGCCGATCTCATTGTATCTTTCTTCGGTAAGTTTCAATTTTTCAAACATGATATTTTCCTTTCGATCTTAACAGGCAAGCAAATACTGCCATTTTCTCAAAAGAAGTTTTCTAAGGCTGTTTGGTTTCCTCGTTTCTTTCGACCGATCGTATATTTTTTTCTATCTTGCTCCTCGGCGTCATAAATTCATGTCCGCAGCCGCAGCAGCGAAGCCTGAAATCCATGCCCGACCTAAGCACCAGCATACGGTTATCGCCGCAGGGGTGCTTTTTTTTCATAATCAAAATATCCTGCGGACGGATATCCATAAGATCATCTCCGGTATAATTTTAAAATACATACACAGATATTATACCACATTCTGATATGTAAAGGCAATTATTTTCATTAATATTTTCAAAAAGTTTATATAAACTATACTTAAATGCATTTTAAGCAGCACAACATCTTTACCGAAAGGAGAAAGTCTGTCCGGCAGATGATTAACGGTCAGACTGAAAAATTCAATGAAAATAACAGCATATTTTGATTCTCCCGACAGCGCAGATCATGCCGCAGGAGCTTTAAAAAGAGCATTGTCTCCTCTTGCCGAGATCGGGACGAGAAACGCAAAGCACAAAAGCGCTTCAAACGGAGTAAATTCCTTTGCAGTATTCAACACGCTTACTGGGACATCTCCCACCTACTCAATGCCGATATACAACGCCGCATATCTAAGAGACGCCGACAATGGCGGCAGCGACTACATCGGCACTGACTGCATAGTTGAAGTGACCTGCCGCAAAGAAGAGGAAGCAAAGGCTTCAAGAATAATCATCGGATACGGCGGAAGAAACATTTCCAAATTATAGAATATAGTGCCCCCTCTCCGCATAGAATTGAAAAGCGAACTACTCAATTCTATCAAAACTCGGGAGGTACAAAATGAAAAATTACAGTCCTGAGGGCGCGCTTTTTCAAACGCCCGAAAACCAAAACTGCTTGAGATCAATTTTTGCCATGCAGGAAGCCATGCTTCAGAACAGAACTCTTGAGGCGCGCGTTCTGATATGTGATAATGACCATGATCTTCATCTTGATATCCCATGTGCAAAAGCCGTTATCCCGCGCGAAGAAGGCGCTATAGGCATTGCAGAAGGAACTACCAAGGATATAGCGCTGATAACAAAAGTAAACAAGCCGGTCTGCTTCAAAGTAAAACAGATATACAAGGACGACGGCGGCACTTATGTCGCCGTTTTGTCCAGAAAAGCGGCTCAGGAAGAATGTATGTCGGAATTTATCTCATCATTGACGCCGGGAGATGTCATTCCGGCAAAAGTCACTCATCTTGAACAGTTCGGCGCTTTTGTGGATATCGGCTGCGGGATACCGTCACTTATTCCCATAGACGCCATATCAGTTTCAAGGATATCGCACCCGTCAGACCGTTTTCAGGCAGGACAGGATATTTTTGTAGTTATAAAGGATATCAGCGGCGGACGCGTATGGCTATCACACAAGGAGCTTCTCGGAACATGGGAGGAAAACGCTTCCCGGTTCAATTACGGAGAAACCGTCTCAGGAATTATCCGCAGCGTTGAGGACTACGGGATATTTGTTGAGCTTGCTCCTAATCTTGCAGGACTTGCCGAGCCCAAAGAAGGCGTTTCTGCAGGACAGCACGCCAGCGTTTACATAAAAGCACTTATCCCGGAAAAAATGAAGGTCAAACTTATCATCGTTGACGTTTTCAGCGGAGCACATATACATCGTCCGCCGGAATATTTCATAACCGAAGGGCATATCTCTCACTGGAAATATTCCTCTGAACTTTCGCCAAAAGTGATAGAAAGCAGATTTGGGATATAAGGATCATTTTTCCCCTTTTATTTTCTGCCAGTAAAGCTTTGCCGCCTGTTCGACCTTGTTATCGCCGTATTCATAGTATACCCTGTCTTTTATAGTATCGGGAAGATACTGCTGCTTTACATAATGATCCGGGAAACTGTGGGGATAAAGATAGTGCTGTCCGACTACCTCTGCTCCCTCGCCGTCAAAATGTTTATTCTGCAAATGCCGCGGAAAATCTCCGCAGTCCTTGTTCCTTACATCATCGAGGGCAGCGTCTACCGCCATGATAACTGAATTGGATTTAGGAGCAGTGGCAAGAAGTATCACCGCTTCTCCAAGAGGGAGCCGCGCTTCCGGAAGTCCCAGCTGCATTGCGCTGTCAACACAGGCTTTTACAATTGCGGCCGCCTGCGGATAGGCAAGACCGATATCTTCCGATGCAATGACCAGAAGTCTACGCGAAAGCGAAATGATATCCCCTGCTTCCATAAGTCTTGCGGCATAGTGCAGCGCGGCATTTTCGTCAGATCCGCGTATGGATTTTTGCAGCGCCGAAAGAATATCATAATGGAAATCGCCGTCGCGGTCATAGTGCATATTGCTGCGCTGAGTAAGCGCTTCGGCGTTTTCCTTTGTAATAACTATTTCGCTGTCCGTTCCGGCAGCCGAAAGAACGCAAAGCTCAGCAGTATTTATTGATTTTCGCACATCACCGCCGCAGCCTTGAGCAATATGCTCCACAACGCCCTTTTCCACCTTGACTTTCAGACCCATTTCATCAGCTACAAGCCGGAACGCCCTTGTTATGGCAGGAACTAATTCTTCTGCTGTAAGGGGTTTGAACTCAAAAACGGTACATCTGCTGATTATTGCGTTATAAACATAAAAATAAGGATTTTCAGTTGTGGAAGCTATCAGGGTTATCTGTCCGTTTTCAATATATTCAAGAAGCGACTGCTGCTGCTTTTTATTGAGATACTGTATCTCATCAAGATAAAGCAGAACACCGTTTATTCCGTCAATAGTATTGGTATCGGCAATAACATCTTTGATATCGGATATAGAAGCGGAAGTACCGTTCAGCTTATGGAGCTTCATGCCGGCATTTTCGGCAATAATGCGCGCAACGGTAGTTTTTCCCACGCCGGAACTGCCGTAAAATATCATATTCGGTATTTTACCGTTCTCGATTATCCGGCGCAAAGGCTTCCCTTCGCCGAGAATATGGGACTGCCCTACCACATCGTCCAGAGACCTCGGACGGATCCTGTCGGCAAGAGGTGTATTCATTTACTATCACACCCTTTGTTTATTAAAAATCACATACCATGCCATTTTTTTCACGCCATTTTATATATTCATTTACGTCAGATTCAACTAATTTCCAACATACTGATATTACAGCTACGTCATCTACACATCCCAAAATTGGCACGCCATCTGGCACAATATCAATTGGTGATACAAAATAAATTAAAGCGGCTACAATAGCAACTATAGTACCTATAGGGAGATCTGTATACTCTTTTTTTATATACTTTCTAACAAGAGATACCATAACAGGTATATCAGCAAGTTTATTTCCAACTTTAGGTATCCTCTTTAATTTATCTTCAAGCCGCTGCAAAAATCTTTCCATTTTGTCAGGATTATTAATTAATTCTTCAGCATCTGAATACCTTTTTTTCAACTCTTTTAAAGCTTTCTGTTCGTCCATTATTTTATTATCCATTTATATTCACCTTCATTAATTTATTGCTTAATTAAGGGAGACGAAAAGTTTTCGTCTCCCAAAAATTTTATTCATAAAGCGGATATTTAGCACATATCTCGTTTACGCCTGCGCGGATCTCATCAGCCTTGCTGTCAAAATCCTTTGCCGTAAGATATATAAACTCAGCTATTTTTTCCATATCATCTGTGCCAAGTCCGCGGCTCGTAACTGCCGGAGTGCCTATTCTTACGCCGCTTGTGATGAACGGGCTCTGAGGATCGTTCGGGATAGCGTTCTTGTTTACTGTGATGTAAACTTCATCAAGGCGGTGTTCCAGTTCCTTGCCGGTTATATCAAACGGGCGGAGATCCACAAGCATAAGGTGGTTGTCCGTTCCGCCTGAAACAAGATCAAAACCTCTTGAAACAAGTCCCTTTGCCAATGCCTGAGCGTTTGCAACTACCTTTTTGCCGTATTCCTTAAATTCCGGTTTGAGCGCTTCGCCGAAGCATACGGCTTTTGCGGCGATGACGTGCATGAGAGGTCCTCCCTGTATTCCCGGGAAAACAGCCTTGTTTATCTTCTTGGCAAGCTCCTCATCGTTTGTAAGTATAAGTCCGCCTCTGGGACCTCTGAGGGTCTTATGAGTTGTAGTTGTGGTAATATGAGCATACGGAACCGGCGACGGGTGAACGCCTGCCGCGACCAGTCCTGCGATATGCGCCATATCGACCATAAGATATGCACCTACGGAATCGGCAATTTCGCGGAGCTTGGGAAAATCAATTATTCTCGGATAAGCAGACGCTCCGGCAACTATAAGTTTTGGTTTATGCTCCTTTGCAAGAGCTTCTACTTTATCATAGTCAATAGTTTCATCATCGCCAAGACCGTAGGAAACGAAGTTGAAATATTTACCCGAAAGATTTACCGGAGAACCATGTGTAAGATGTCCGCCGTGGGCAAGGCTCATTCCGAGAACGGTATCTCCCGGTTCGAGGAGCGCAAAATAAACGGCAGTATTTGCCTGCGCGCCGGAATGTGCCTGAACGTTTGCATATCCTGCGCCGAAAAGTTTTTTAGCACGTTCGATAGCGATATTCTCCACTATGTCTACACACTCGCAGCCGCCGTAATAGCGTTTTCCGGGGTAACCCTCGGCGTATTTATTGGTAAGGACCGAACCCATTGCCGCCATTACCGCCGGAGAAACAAGGTTTTCACTGGCAATAAGCTCCAGATTTCTTCTCTGACGTGCAAGTTCCTTTTTCATGCCTTCCCCTACTTCCGGGTCAGCGGCAGCAACAAAGCCTATGGTATCCATAATATCGTTGTACATGGGAAATTCTCCTTTACAAAAAATAATTCCCTATTATTATACACTATTCCGTTACAAATTTCAACCATATTTTGAAAAAATGTTGCCAATAGTTAAAAATTATACTTTATCCGTTTCGATCTCAAATATTCTAAAAAGTTATCACAAAGTAAAAAACACCAGTCCGGATATTTCCGGGCAAAATTTTTATAAATGTATTGAATTTGTGTAATAAATGTGATACAATATCACTAAAGGAAGTGATATTATGCCAAAAACCGAAACACTGCATATAAGAGTAAACGAAAATGTCAAACATAATGCTGAGGAAACTCTTGAATTATTGGGACTTTCAATTTCCGAAGCGGTAAATATGTTCCTATGTCAGGTAAATCTTACCGGCGGGATACCGTTTGATATAAAAATACCTGCGCCGGAACGTGTCATAGTTCGTTCCGAAGAAGAACTGTCACAAAAACTTTCCGAAGCTATGGAAGATGTAAAAAACGGAAGAACTATATCCGCTGAAGAAGCCTTTAAAAGGTTGGAAGAAAAGTATGGAATATAAAATTATTTTCACACAAGAATTTGAAAATGACCTTGACAATGTTATTGACTATATTTCCAATAAACTATTCAGCCCGATCGCAGCAAAAAATTTTTATTCACAGATAAAAGAAAAAATAAATAATTTAAATAACTCCCCTTTTATCTATCCGGTTTATCATGATGAAAAGCTGTCCAAAAAAGGTTTAAGATACATTGTTATATCAAATTACCTTATGTTTTACACAGTAAATGAATCAGGCAAAGAAGTTATCATGCTGCGTTTTTTATACGGAAAAAGAAATTCGGCAGATATTTTAGATAAAATGTAAAAAACACCCGTCCGGATATTTCCGAACGGGTGTCAGGGAGATTGGCAGGCAGGTTCAGGGATAACCAGCCTGCCATGTAAAGTGAGTAAATGTATGAAAATACGGCAGTATAGTCACACATCTCGGATAATAGAAGCGTTCACATCAGACTCTGAAAAGAAGATCTGCATATGTTGGGAACGGCCACATCTTTTCAGGAGCGATAGTCTCCAGCTCGTCTACAACGGCTCTCAGAGACTGCATTGCTGCAAAAACAACATCTCTGTAATATCTTGCAGCAGGTTCGCCGTCCTCGTAATTCTTAACTTCAAGGAGCTTGCTGTCAAGAGCGTCTGTAGCTTCAAGAATACTGTTTGTCAGGCAGGAAGCCTTATCTATAAGCGCCTTCTCAGCATCGAAATTTACACCCAGAGACTTCTTTGCGACCATAGCGTCCGCAAGGCTCTTGGTAAATTCAAGTCCTGCCGGAATGATCTGCTTTCTTGCCATATCTACCATTGTAAGAGCTTCGATATTGATGATCTTGGAGTAATTTTCAAGAAGTATCTCCTGTCTGGACTCGATCTCGGTCCTTGTAAGTACCTTAAATTCCTCAAAGATTGCAACGTTCTTGTCATCGGAATAATGAGGAACAGCATCAACTGTGGAAACAAGGTTAGGAAGTCCTCTTCTCTTGGCTTCTTCTACCCACGACTCATCATAACCGTTGCCGTTGAAGATAACTCTCTTGTTTTCCTTGATTGTTTCGATAAGCAGCTTGTTCAGATCGGAAGAGAAATCCTTGGAATTTTCGAGTTTATCTGCAAATTCTTTAAGAACATGAGCAACGATAGTGTTAAGTATCATATTTGTGCAGGCAATGGAATCTGCGGAGCCCAGTGCTCTGAACTCAAACTTGTTGCCTGTGAATGCAAACGGAGAAGTTCTGTTTCTGTCGGTGGTATCCTTCGGGAAGTTTGGCAGAGCATCAACGCCGATAACAAATTCTTTATCCTTGTTTGTGGTTATCATTTTGCCTGTTTCAAGAGCGTCAAGGATAGTCTGTATCTCATCACCGAGGAAAATAGAAACTATTGCCGGAGGAGCTTCGTTTGCGCCAAGTCTGTGGTCATTGCCGGCAGAAGCTACGGAAAGTCTCAGCAGATCGGAATAGTTGTTTACCGCCTTGATAACGGCAACGAGGAATGTAAGGAACTGAATGTTGTCCTTGGGATTCTCGCCGGGATCAAGAAGATTCTGACCGTCGTTTGTGGAAATAGACCAGTTGTTATGCTTTCCTGAACCGTTTACGCCTGCAAAAGGCTTTTCATGGAGCAGGCATACAAGACCATGCTTGAGCGCGGTTTTTTTCATTATCTCCATAGTAAGAGCATTCTGATCGGAAGCAACGTTGGAAGTTGCAAAGATAGGAGCAAGCTCATGCTGCGCAGGAGCAACTTCGTTGTGCTTTGTCTTGGCAAGTATGCCCAGCTTCCAGAGCTCCTCGTCAAGATCTTTCATGTAAGCGGAAACTCTTTCCTTGATGTTTCCGAAATAGTGATCTTCCAGTTCCTGACCCTTAGGAGCCTTTGCACCGAAAAGGGTTCTGCCGGTAAGGATAAGGTCGCGTCTCTGATCGTAAAGTTTCTTGTCAACAAGGAAATATTCCTGCTCAGGACCAACAGTAGTTGTAACTCTTGTAGCTGTAGTGTTGCCGAAAAGCCTCAGAACACGGATAGCCTGCTCGGAAACAACGTCCATAGAACGGAGAAGCGGGGTCTTTTTATCGAGAATCTCACCCGTGTAAGAGCAGAATGCTGTAGGAATGTACAGCGAACCGTCCTTTACAAAAGCAGGAGAAGTAGGGTCCCAAGCTGTGTAGCCTCTTGCTTCAAATGTAGCTCTCAGACCGCCTGACGGGAAAGACGAAGCGTCCGGCTCGCCTTTTATAAGCTCTTTTCCGGAAAATTCCATAATTACCTTTCCGTCGCTTGTAGGCGAAATGAAAGAATCGTGCTTTTCAGCGGTAATGCCTGTCATCGGGTGGAACCAGTGAGTATAGTGAGTTGCACCCTTTTCAACAGCCCATTCCTTCATGGAATTAGCAATAACTTCCGCAACGTCAACGTCCAGCGCAACACCCAGTTCCTGAGTTTTAAGCAAAGACTTGTAAACGTTTTTCGGAAGTCTTTCCTTCATGGTCTCCTTGTTAAAAACATTGCAGCCGAAATATTCGGGAACGCTTTTAACTCCCTGATTAACTGTTTCTGACATAAAAATTCCTCCCTATAGAATTTGAATAAAAAAGACGCTTTGGCAGACAGTTTACCCGTCGTCAAAGCGTCATTGCTTTTACTATGTTTATATAATACACTACTTTTTCCGATTTGTCAATACCCTTTTTAAAATTTTGCAGGATTTTTTTATTTTCTTGCAAAACGCACTATAATTTTCTTGCTTGCAAGGCGTTTTTGTAGCAAATGTGCAATAAAAATATTTTTATATTTCATTTATTAATAAAATACACTATAAATTTACTGTTTGTTAAAAGCAAACGGCACATAAAATAAGCTCTGTTATATTACAATTTTATAAAATCAAGACCCAGTGCTTTCATTTTTCTATCTGTTCCTCACAACGATTTTTCAATTTGACTTCCGATACCGCTTTTACATAAGATCTGATAATATCTTCCGCATATTCGATCTCGTTTTTGTCCAATCCGGAAAGCAGATCTAATAAATTATTTTCCGTATGTTCTCCCTTACCCCAGATAATATAATCCGCCGAAACAGAAAAAAGCTCACATATTTTTATAAGAGTATCAAGTGACATTCCCTTTTTTCCAAGCTCAATGTCAGCAGCAAATGTAACAGAAATATCAAGCTTTTCGGCAAATTCCTCTCTTGTATACCCTATTATTTCACGGCGCTCACGGATACGCCGTCCCATTTCGGCACACATTGATCTTATCATAACTTTCACCCCATAATATTATGATACTATATTATAAAATTTATGTTAATATGCTGAAAGTTATTGACAATCATATACTTTTAGATTATAATTTATAGTATAAAACACCTATACAGGAACGTGATCCCTTTGTCTTTTAATTACTATGATGACCTTATTTCAGCCCAAAACGGCGATTCCTCTGCTCAATATCGTCTTGGACAAATGTACCGCACCGGCGAAGGCGTGAAAAAGAATTATGAAAAATCCATTTATTGGTATACAAGATCGGCAAACCAAGGCAATATATCCGCTCAGTTTGAGCTGGCAATAATTTATCTTCGCGGAGAATTTACAGAGCAAAATATTCCCGAAGCAATGGCTCTTCTGAAAAATTCTGCCGAAAAAGGAAACGCCTCGGCACAGCTATACCTTGGCAAATTGTATCAGGACGGTAAATATGTAGATAAAAATGATACCAAAGCTGCCGAGTTATATACCAAAGCTGCCGAGAACAACGATCCTCAGGCAGAGTTTTACCTTGGCGATCTATATTTTAACGGCACAGGCGTTGCACAAGATAATTCTCAGGCAATTTACTGGTATAAAAAAGCCGCACTTCAAGGCAACATAAACGCTCAGTTAAAATTAGCCGAATTATATTACAGCGGAAGTTACACCGAACAGGATTATGAAGAAGCCGTTCATTGGTACAAAATACTTGCGGAAAAGGGCGTGCAGGAAGCGCAATTCAGGCTCGGAGAAATTTATTACGGCGGCAATAAAGGTATCCGACGCAGCTATGAAAAATCAGCGGAATGGTATTCAAAAGCGGCTGCATCTGGCAGTGCCGAAGCTCAGTACCGGCTTGGAAATATGTTCCTTAGCGGCACAGGCGTTCCTAAAGACAGTCTACGGGCAGTATCATGGTATACAAAAGCAGCAGAACAAAATCACATGAAAGCCCAATTCTGTTTGGGAGAAGCATACTTCAAAGGCGACGGGGCAGCCCGCGATGCGAAAAAAGCAGCATACTGGTATAAAAAAGCCGCCGAACAAGGCGACCCGGAAGCACAATATAATTTAGGCTCTTTATACTACTTGGGCAAGGGAGTAGAAAAGGACAGCGAAGAAACCGCATATTGGTACAGACAGGCTGCCGAGCAAGGCGACCCTGATGCACAATTCAGCCTTTCGATCATGTATGAGACAGGCGACGGCATTTCACAGGATAAGGAAAAATCTTTTTTCTGGCTTAAAAAGGCAGCCGGACAGAAACATCCGGCCGCTGTGGAAAAATTAAAAAAATCAGGCTTACTTTGATCTGCAAGCCTGATTTTATTTTTACGGAATAAGTCTGTTCAGATCTCTTGGGAACATGGAAGCCTGACGGACATTCTGCTGTCCGAGGAGCTTCATTACCAGACGTTCCAGTCCGATGCCAAGTCCTCCGTGAGGCGGCAGACCGTACTTGTGAACTTCCAGATATGACTTGAAATCTTCGGGGTCAAGACCCTGCGCTTTCATTTTTTCAATCTGTTCTTCATAGTTGTGGATACGCTGTCCGCCTGTTGTGATCTCCAGTCCCCTGAACAGCAGGTCAAACTTGCAGGCAGTTCTCGGATCCTCCTTGTCGTTCATGGCATAGAACGGAGGCTTTGATGACGGGAAATTCGTTACAAAAATAAATTCCGTACCATAATTTTCCTTTGCGTAATTACAGAGGAAAACCTCATCCTCAGGTTCAAGGTCAAACTTGTTCTTAGCCTTTGAACCCTTGATTATTGCAACGGCGTCCTCGAATTTTACCGCAGGTATCTCCCCTACTTCCGGGATATCCGCTCCAAGAATGTTTATTTCGTGCTGATAGTTTTCTTTAAGATACTGCATCATATAGCGAAGCATGGCTGTTTCCATGTTCATTACATCATACATATCGTTAATGTAACCCATTTCAAAATCAAGACCGATATATTCGTTAAGGTGACGGGAAGTTGCATGACGTTCCGCACGATAGACCGGTGCTATCTCAAAAACTCTGTCAAAGAACGCAACAGCCGTCTGCTTATAGAACTGGGGCGACTGGTTAAGGAACGCATCTTTCTGGAAATAGTCCAAGTGGAATATATTTGCTCCGCCTTCTGCGCCCTGAGCAACTATTTTCGGAGTGTGTATCTCGGTGAAGCGGTTATCCAGCATAAATCTGCGGAAGCCCTCAACAACGCCCTCCTGAAACTTGAAAACTGCTCTTTCATAAGGATTTCTGAGCGCAACGCTCCTGTTGTCAAGGTTTATCTCCAGCGAACAGCCGAGACGTCTTTTTGAAACGTGCAGCGGATAGTCCGCCGACGGCTTGGACATAAGCTCAATAGTCTTAAGAGTAAGCTCAATGCCGTTTCTTGCTCTTTCTTCCTTTTTCACAACAGCCGTTACCTTTACATAGCAGCCCTCGCGGATATCATCTATAGGGTCCGGACACTCCTCTGCGCTGTATACAGACTGTATAACATACCTTGCCGTTCTCAGGGAAATAAATGCAAAACCGCTCATCTGCTTTACGCTGTGGACACAGGCATAAAGAGTTATGGTCTCACCGACTTTCGCAAGAGCTTCTTCAAGGTCAAATTCTTCAAGCAGGTCTGTTCCGCCAACTTTGACCATTTCGATCAACAACCTTTCGTTATAAAATGGATCGCCGCAGTATGATCATCTATCATTAAAGTGATTTAAGCTTCTTTTCAAGCTCTTCTTTTATTACCTTGGGAGTGCATACGCCTTTGAGCTCCTTGGTGCACTGTCCCATAAGGAAGCCGAATACCTTCTGGTCACCGCCGGTATACTGAGCAACGGCTTTTTCATTTGCCGCAAGAACTTTTTCAATAACTTCTGCAACTTTTCCCGTATCGTTTGAAATAAGCAGTCCCTCGGCTTTAGCGATCTCTTCCGGGTCTCCGCCCTTTTCGCACATTGTGCGGAATACGCTTTTTGCATCGTTCTTGGAAACCTTGTCGGTGTCCGCCATTTCTACTAATTTTGCAAACTGTTCGGCAGTAAACGGCAGGTTGTCCAGTGCGACCTCACCAAGATTTATTCTCCTCATCATTTCGCCGATAAGGAAATTGCACACCGACTTAGGATTGTTATATGCCTTTACAGCCGAATCGAAGAAGTCGGAAAGTATCTTCTGATTTACGATAATTTTTGCGTCCGTCTCATTAAGACCGTTTTTCAGGTATCTTTCAAGACGTTCATAAGGCATTTCCGGAAGTTTTGCACGGATAGCGTCCAGATCCTCATCGGTAAAATTAACCTGAAGAATATCCGGCTCAGGGAAATAACGGTAATCGTGAGCGTCCTCCTTGGAACGCATGGACTTTGTTTCTCCCCTGTTGTCGTCAAAACGCCTTGTTTCCTGAACTACACGCTTGCCCATGTCGAGCAGCTTGCCCTGACGGTAAATTTCAAAATCTATCGCTCTGCCGATAGCCTTGATAGAGTTAAGGTTCTTTATCTCGGCTCTTGTTCCGAACTCGGTATCGGTAGGCTTCATTATGGAAATGTTTACATCGCAGCGGAGAGAGCCCTGCTCCATTTTACAGTCGCACACTCCCGCATACTGGAGAAGCAGGGAAATTTTTTCAACGAAAGCCTTTGCTTCTTCGGCAGAACCGATATCCGGCTCTGTAACTATTTCGATAAGAGGTATTCCGCAGCGGTTATAATCCGCAAGTGAAACGCCGTTAAGGTCGTCGTGGATAAGTTTACCTGCGTCTTCTTCAAGATGTATACGGTTTATGCGGATATTCTTGGTCTTTTTCTCTCCGTTTTCCTCGTATTCAATGGGAACAAGTCCGTTTATGCAGAGCGGAAGATTGAGCTGTGATATCTGGTATGCTTTAGGAAGGTCGGGATAGAAGTAATTCTTTCTGTCAAAAACGGAAAACTTATTTATTCCGCAGCCAAGCGCAAATCCGGCTTTTACGGCATATTCAACAGCAGTCTGATTGATGATTGGAAGAGTTCCCGGCATACCTGAGCAGACCGGACAGCAGCGGGTGTTCTTATCTCCGCCGAACTCCGCCGAACAGGTACAGAATACCTTTGACTTTGTAAGAAGCTCAGCGTGTATTTCAAGACCGATAACGGGTATATATGCAGACATATTCATGCTCCCCTTTCCTTATATTTCCGCAGGAACGCGTTCAAACTGCTTTTCGTAAGCGTCCGCAGCCTGAATGATAGTAGCCTCGTCCCAACGTCTGCCAATCAATGACATTCCTATCGGCATTCCCTTTTCATCATATCCGCATGGGGTGGATATCGCAGGAAGAGAAGCTATGTTCACGGTAACGGTGCAGATATCCGCCTGATACATCTTTGCAGGATCGGAAATATTTTCATTAACGCCATATGCAACAGTAGGCGCGGTAGGTGTAAGTATGATATCGCAATTCTTGAAAATAGAATCATATTCCTCACGAATACGCTGTTTAAGAGCCATTGCCTTGCCGTAATAAGCGTCGTAATAACCGCTTGACAGCGCATAGTTTCCGAGAAGTATACGTCTTTTTACCTCATCGCCGAAGCCCTCGCTCCTTGAATTGCAGATAAGGTCGTTATAGGAATCTCCCTTATCGGAACGATGTCCGTACTTTATTCCGTCATATCTGGAAAGGTTTGAAGAAGCCTCCGACGAAGCTATAAGGTAGTATGCTGCGACAGCATACTTCAGCGACGGCATGGAACAATCCACAAGGACAGCCCCCTGTGCCTCATACCATTTTGCGGCTTTCATTACAGCTTCACGGACGTCAGCATCAATTCCCTCTGCATAAAATTCCTTAGGAACTGCGATCTTCATTCCGGAAATGCTTTGTCCTATCTTTGACGTAAAATCAGGAACATTTTCCTTTGCGCTCGTTCCGTCGTGATAATCATAACCGGAAATCGCGTTGAGAATGATCGCGCAATCATGAGCGTCCTTTGCAATAGGACCTATCTGATCCAGTGAGCTTGCAAAAGCCACCAGACCGTAACGTGAAACACGTCCGTAAGTAGGTTTCAGACCGGTAACTCCGCAGAAAGATGCAGGCTGTCTGATAGATCCGCCCGTATCCGAGCCGAGAGCCGCCGCACACAGAGACGCTCCCACAGCAGCAGCAGAACCGCCGGAGCTTCCTCCGGGAACTCTGCCAAGATCATACGGATTTTTTGTCTTTTTAAAAGCGGAAGTCTGTGTTGAACCGCCCATTGCAAATTCGTCCATTGAGGTCTTGCCAAGCATTACTATATCCTGCGCATTCAGCTTCTCCATAACGGTAGCGTTGTACGGCGGAACAAAATCCTCCAGCATTTTTGAAGCGCAGGTCGTCTTTACTCCGTCAGTACAGATATTGTCCTTTATTGCAAGAGGTATTCCGGTAAGGGCAGAAGCCTCTCCGCTGTTGATGACCTGCTGAGCCTTTTCGGCTGCGGCATGGGCTTCGTCAGCAGTTACTGTGATGTAGCTTTCCAGCCTTCCGTCGATATCGTTTATCCTGTCAAGATATGCGTCAGCAAGCTCAGAAGCGGAAACTTCCTTTTTATCGAGCATTGTCCGCATATCACGGATCTTCAGAGAAGTAATATCCATAAGTTTACACACCTTTCCAAATTATTCAACGACTTTAGGAACTACAAAGCAGTTCTCGCTGTTGACGGCGTTTCTGAGAATTTTCTCCGTAGGGAATGATTCCATAGGCTCATCTTTTCTCAATCCGCCCAGATAAACGTTATGATTATCCTTTATAGGCTCGTAAACTATGTCTATCTCCTTGATAGTATCCATGATCTCAATTATGCTCGTCATGTCCTCAGCCGCTTTTTTCAGTTCATCGTCAGTAAAATTCAGCTTTCCCAGCTTTGAAAGGTATCTGACCATTTCCAGATCCATAGCTTTTACCTCATTTCTGTATAATATCATAGGGAAAAATCCCATATCTTACAACAATACAAAGCATATTATACCACATCTTACGAAATTTTGCAACAGTATTTTCTGAAAATTTCCTTTATACCTATATCAGAACAATTTCAAGCAATGTTTATCAAACATTTCCTGCAAAGCGATCAGTACGCCCATTCTGCCGGCTGAAAATGTCAGACCACCCTGAACGTAAGCTGCAAACGGGTCTCTCAGCGGAGCGTCTGCGGAAAGTTCTATTGAAGAACCTGTATTGAAGCTGCCGGCAGCCATTATTACCTGTGAATCATATCCGGGCATATCCCACGGTTCGGGAATTACAAAGCTGTCTACCGGCGAGCCTTTCTGTATTCCTTGGCAGAAAGCTATAAGGCTTTCCTTATCTTTCATAAGGACGGCTGTAATTATGTCGCCGCGTTTAGCTCCTTTTTCCGGAAAACATTTAAATCCGAGCAAAGACATTATCTCACCGGTAAAGGCGGAGGTTTTCAGAGCATTCGCCACAACCTCCGGAGCAAAGAAAAGTCCCTGATACATGAGCTTGTTCTGGTTAAGGGAACAGCCTACTTCCTTGCCCATTCCCACACAAGTGAGCCGATAAGCGCACTGTTCCACAAGCTCCGATCTTCCTGCAATATATCCGCCTGTTTCAGCAATTCCCGCGCCGGGATTCTTTATAAGAGAACCGATTATCAGATCGGCTCCTGCGTGTAACGGCTCTTTGCTTTCAACAAATTCACCGTAGCAGTTATCCACCATAACGATGATATCCGGGTTAGAACCCTTTGCTGCTTTTACCATTTCGGCAATGCCGTCCACCGTAAATGCAGGACGGAGGGAATATCCCCTTGAACGCTGTATGTAAGCCACTTTTGCGTCCTTTGCCTTGTTGAATATCTCCGCAAGATCAGGAGTGCCGTCCGGAAGCAGTTCTACCTGATCGTATCCCACTCCGAAATCTGCTAAAGAACCGTTGCCTTTTCCTCGGATACCAATAACTTCTTCAAGAGTATCATACGGTGCTCCTGTAAGGCTAACCAGCTTGTCACCGTTTCTGAGAACTCCGAAAAGAGCGCAGGTAAGCGCATGAGTTCCAGAAACAAAGCTGTGACGTACAAGAGCGTCCTCGCCGCCCATTACCTGAGCATAAACGGCATCCAGAGTATCCCGTCCAAGATCGCCGTAGCCGTAGCCGGCAGTGCCGTTCATGCAGGCGGCGCTTACTTTATTGTCTATAAACGCTTTCAGAACTCTTTCGCCGTTTATCCGGGCAGTTTTGTCTATAGATGCAAATTCGGCGGCGCAGTTTTCTTCTGCTTTATCCGCTATGTTCAATATTCTTTCGTCGATCTCAAAGCCCTTATGAACAATTGGCTTAGGATCAAAAATTTCTGCCATTATTAGTCACCTTTCCATTCATACAATATATCTTCGTCCACCGGAACAGATCCAATGGACAGGTAAAATGTCTTTCTGTGGTCCAAAGCAAAAAGACACATTTTCTTTCCTTCTTTTTCAAATTCTCCTGCAAGATACCCAAGCAATTTTCCTGCGGTGCCTTTGCCTCTTTCATTTACGGCAGTTGCAATGCCGGAAACAAACACCGTCCCGTCTATATCAAAGCATTTTGTAACGGTACTGCTCCTATAGAGATAGATACCGGAAACACCATGGCGTATCCTGTGTGAAATATCCACATACCAGTCGTCAAAACTTCCGAAATCGTCAAAACTTTCTTTAAGGATATCAAAGCATTTTTCAAGTTCTCCGTTTAAAATCACATCTGCCGGGCCTATGTCCGTTTCCGCCGGAACTCCCTGAAAAAATGTCCTGTGCTTTTTCAAATAATATTCCGGAATGTGTAAAGCCGATCTGCTTGACATTTCGATGCTTATTGGCTTTGTCATTTCTATAAGAAAAGATATATCCTCCTGCGAGCAGCTCCCGTCTATCACCATTGAAGAATTATATATGTGCACCGTGCCGGAATTTTCTCCGTCATCACAGGCATAAAAGCGGCAAAATTCATATTTACCGCCGTAAGCAAGATACGCAGCTGTTATCTTTTTGCCGTAATAGCTGTCTGTTAATCTTCCGGAAATATTTTCATATATACGTTTTATCAAAGCTGACACATCTTTTCCAGCATTGCCGCGGCAAGTTTTTCACAGTCCTCAAGGTCAGAAAGCCTTGCTGCACACACCGGCGAATGAAGATATCTGCAAGGTGCGGATATTGCTATTGTACGCACGCCGCCGTTTGAAATGTGTATAGCGCCGCTGTCGTTTCCTCCGGCAACCATGGACTTTGTCTGCCAGCCTATGTTATTTTCCGCTGCGATCTGCTTTGAAAGCCTGTACAATTCCTTGTCATATATGGTTGAGCGGTCCATATAGGAAACTACCGCGCCTTTTCCCAGTTCACAGCAGCGCTTTTCACCGGAAGCAAGAGGAATATCCGCCGCCGTTGTGGATTCCAGAACTATTGCAAGATCGGGATCAACGGTGAACGCCGCTGTTCTTGAACCCCTCAGACCGACTTCTTCCTGAACGACAAATGTAAAAAAGCAGTCATAAGGAAGCTCCGACTGTATCATTTCTATCATAGCCGTACAGCCGAAACGGTCGTCAATTGCCTTTCCGCTGACAAAACCGTCCATAGAAATGCAAAATTCCGATCTGAAATAAACTCTGTCTCCGGGCATAACGTATTTTTCCGCTTCTTCTTTGCTCTCTGCGCCGATATCGGCATATATCGAGCCGAATTTCGGAGCAGTATTTTTTTCCTCACTTGTCATGTTATGAACGGCTTTTGAACCTATAACGCCGGAAATACCTTTTTCTCCGACGGAAACAGGTCTGCCGGCAGCAACGCGGGGATCTATTCCGCCTACAGCGGAAAGTGTCAGTGTTCCGTCCGGTCTGACGGAAGTTACGATCATTCCTACTTCGTCCATATGTGCGGATACCATTACTTTGTTTTTCGCTCTGTTAATGCCTTTTTTGTATGCGATAATATTTCCCAGAGGGTCAATTCTGTATTCGCAGTAATTTTTTATTTTGGAGATAATGTACTCACGAACTTTGTCTTCATCTCCGGAAGTACCGTTTATAAGGCAAAGTTCCCTCAGAAGTTCCTTGTTCATTCCGATGCTCCTTCCAGATATGCCGCTATCAGCCGGGCCGTATTTTCCACGTCGGAAACAGAAATAACTTCCGCAGGAGTGTGCATATACTTTAGTGGTATGGACAAAGTAACTGCTTTTGCTCCGCCTCTGTTTACGGAAAATCTGTCTGCGTTTGTACCTGTGGACTCACTCATTACCTCGATCTGATAAGGAAGCTCACGTTCCTTGGCAATTTCTATAAACCGTTCCGAAAGTTTTCTGTCCAGAACGGGAGAAACGCCTATCATACAGCCTTTGCTCATCTTTCCGCACTTCAATTCAGAATCATCTGAAGTAAGAGCAAAGCTCACATCTACCGCAAGAGCAATATCAGGATCAATGTCAAAAGCCGCAATTTTTGCGCCCCGTTCTCCTACTTCCTCCTGTGCGGAGAAAAGCACGGTGACCTCACATTGTAAAGTCATGTCCTTTACAATATCCATTGCTCTGAGTACCGCAGCAACGCCGCATCTGTCATCAATAGCCGTTCCGCATATGCGGTCTCCGATAAGTTTTTCACAATGCGGCGCAAAAGCTATCTTATCTCCGGGAGAAATGACCTGCTCCGCTTGTTCTTTTGACATTCCCATGTCGATACAAATATCCGTCATTTCGGGAACTTTGCTTTCATCGGTTTCAAGATGAGGAGGTATGGAACATATAACGCCGTTCACCAGACGTTTTCCCATAACAACTACCTGCTGAGCAGAAAGTATGCGTCTGTCTATTCCTCCGCAGCCGGATATTTTAAGAAAACCGTCGTCCGTTATATGAGTTACCGCAAAGCCTATCTGATCTATATGAGCGTCAATGAGAATATGCGGCTTTTTGCCCTTAATTCCGAAATGTCCTATAACATTCCCGTTTTTTATATAACAATCATCGGTATACTCTTTCAATATGGAAAGAGCAAGTTCTGCCGCTTCTGTCTCATCTCCCGAAACGCCTTTTGCAAGGCACAGCGACATTATGGTTTTTTCAAGATCCATGATAACTCCTTCTTTATTCAAGAGCGTTTACGATGCTTTTATAATGCTTTCCGCGCTCTTCAAAATTTTTATACATATCAAAACTTGCGCTTGCCGGAGAAAGTGAAACAACGTCCCCTGCCTCTGCGGACATTCTTGCCGCATTTACGGCTTCTTCCATTGTCTGTACGCGGATAATGCGGCATTGATCCATATCATAGCCCGGATAACTCTTTACTGCTTCTTCTATCTTATCCGCCGTCTGACCCAGCAGCACAAGGACTTTTACAAACTTGTTTATAGGCTCTGCAAGCTGATAATAATCAAGTTTCTTGTCAGAACCGCCTGCAATAACGATTATGCGCCGTCCGAATGAATTAAGTCCCGCTATAACACTTACCGGACTGGTCGCGATACTGTCGTTGTAATACTTTACGCCGTCCAGTTCACGGACAAATTCTATCCTGTGTTCAACTCCGCCGAACTCTTTTGCGGTCTCCGAAATAGCGGAAACGGAAACTTCACCGTAAAGCATCGCTATCGCAGCAAGATAATTTTCCACATTATGCATACCGGGTATGCGGATATCGTCCTTATTTATAATGCGTTCCGTAACTCTGTCCTCATAATAGCAAAGCCAGCCTTCTTCATCAAGAAAAGCCCCTCTGTCAGGCTTTTTCTGCCTGCTGAACCAGTTAAGCTTTCCTCGCACCAAGCCTTTAAGCAAGGCTGTATCTTCATTATCCGCATTCAGTACAGTCTTTGAAAATGCGTTCTGATGAGCGATTATATTTGCTTTAGCGTCAATATATTCCTGCATTGAGCTGTGAACATTCAGATGATCGGGATAGATATTCGTTATCAGAGCGCAGTCCGGAGACTTCCTCATACTTATAAGCTGAAAGCTGGAAAGTTCTACAACGGCAGCGTCGTTTTCATTGATATCCTCAATTATCGGAAGAAGCGCCCTGCCGATATTTCCGCCTTTATGTACTTTTTTACCGCTTCTTTCAAGAATTTCTGAAATTATCGTTGTCGTAGTGGTTTTTCCGTCCGTTCCGGTGATAGCGTATATCTTGCAAGGGCAAAGCTCAAAGAATACCTCCATTTCGGAAGTAACGACCCTGCCCGCTTCTCTGGCGGCTTTCAGTTCCGGAATATTGTAATAAACTCCCGGAGCGCGGAAAATAACATCGCAGCCGCAGGCAGTCTCAAGATAATTTTCTCCGAAAGCAAGTTTTGCTCCCGATGCTTTAAACTCTTCCGCGATCGCGCCTGCTTCTTCAATGGATTTTTTATCACAGACAGTAACGTTAAGTCCTTTTTTCAGGAACAGTCTTACAGTATCGTTATTAGTTACCCCCAATCCGATGAAAGCAATGGTTTTATCTTTCATAGACCTGAAAAACTTTTCTGCTTTTGTTTCCGACATGACAGGCTTCATCTCCATCTCAAAATTTGCATACATTTTTATTATATCCAATTTTTTATAAAATAGCAACAGGATACATAGAAAGTTCAGTTATTTTCATAAATATAACTAAGAAATGGGTGTTTTACATTGAAATTTTCTATGAACCGTATCGTAAAAGATACTGCAAGGCTTACTATTGTGTCGTTTTTTTTGCAGGGTCTTGGTCTTTTGATGAACATTATTATCTCCAACAAGCTGGGAACGGCTTCTGTGGGGATAATGACGCTGATATTTTCACTGTTCAGCTTTATAATGGTCCTTGCAAACGGAAATATTTTCATCTCCACCAGCAGATTTGTTTCGGAAGAGATCGGTGCAGGAAACGGCAATGTCCGCAGGATAATGCGGCTTTCCATAGGATTTTCACTGATCCTTTCAATGACATTTGCGATCGCTTCGGTTGGACTTGCAGGCATAATTTCCGAAAAAGCCGGCGGAGGCGCCGAGCTTGCGGTTTCCGTCAGGATAATTGCCCTTTCGCTCACTCCGGCGGCACTGGGCTCATGTATAAGAGGATATTTCAACGGCGTGCGGAACGTCAAAGTACCGTGCGCAGGCGATATTATCGAATTTGCCGCAAAATGGGCTTCTCTTATGACGGGAACGGTTTTTCTGCTTGACAAAGGGTTAAGCGTTTACATACTTATCTCAGTCTCTATCCTTATCGGAGAAGCTGTAAGCTGTGTTTACTACGCTGTAAAATATTCAGCCGAATACAGAAAATTTGCCGCACTTCCGGAGATCTGTCCAAGAATAACGAAAATATCCTCATATCTTAAATTATCACTTCCTATCGTTGCAAGCGGATATGTTCAGATGATAATGTCCACCGCAAATGAAACGTTAGTCCCCATAATGCTTCTTCGGCACGATTCCTCCGCTGAACGGGCAATGAGCGAATACGGTATGTTTGAGGCAATGATAATACCTACCGTATTCTACCCGTCGGTGATACTCACGAGCCTTGCAAACATAATGATCCCGGAGATCGCGCGGGCAAATTCTTCGGCAAATATTGCAAGGGTAAAAAGTCTTATCGGAAAAATTTTTGACCGTTCTTTCTGTTATTCCTTTTTTGTTGCAGGTATGCTGCTCACAGCCGGAAAAAATATCGGGGAGATACTCTGTCCGTCAAACAGTCTTGTAGGCGAAACGCTGGTAAAAATGTTTATCGTTGTGCCGTTCATCTATCTTGAGATAGTTCTTGAGGGTATAATAAAAGGTCTGGGAAAGCAGAATTTTTCCACAATAAACAGTCTTTGCGAATACGTTATCAGAATAATATGCGTTGTCATATTTGTAAAGCTATATGGCTTTGCAGGAGTGCTTATTTCCTATTATGCAAGCAATATATACAGCAATATAGTCAGGATCGTATTTGTATGCAGAACTGCGGATATCCCGTTCAACTTCTGCGGATATATCCTGAAACCGTTTATTCTTTGCTTTTTCTGCTGTCAATTTGCAATGGCGGCAGCAAAGTTAATGAAGTTTTCTTCGGTACTGTTTGAAACGGTCATATACCTTTGCATTGCAGCGATAGCTTTCATAATAATGTACGAGCTTGACAAGAAGTTTTTCAAACGGCGGAAAGTTTATGCTGCTGCATAAAGTTTTATATTATGCATATAACAAGAAATCCCCTTTCGGAGACTTCTTGTTCATTAATGTTAAAAAAATCTGACCCGATACAAAAAGTACCGGGTCTGTTTGGTCTTACTGCTACATATCCAATGCTAAAAAAAATAAATAAGGGATCAGCGTCATTACGATATCATAGATCAAAAGTTTCTTCCCTATCCGAATTTTATGTATCGTTCTTTCTTTTGTATAGAAAAAAACACTAAAAAAGATACTAAGAACTATATGTACAATGGCGATCAAAAGAAGTATACGGTGAAATGTCATATCCTGAAATTTAGCGTCGTATCCTGTCATATCGAACCAGATAACGATAAACCATGCTAAAAGATCGTTTATCAGATATGCTGCAATATCAACAATAGCAATGACCTGACTTTTTTTCATTTGTACCTCCCAAACCGCAAGATCCGCTCTTTTATTTTGACGTAATAAAAATAAAACTTGGAGACATAACATTCTCAAAGGAATATCTGTCTCCAAGTTCAACTTGGCTGGGGTGCAGGGATTCGAACCCCGGTAATGCTTGAGTCAGAGTCAAGTGCCTTACCGCTTGGCGACACCCCAAAATAAAGATCCGCCGTATTATGCCGCGGATCCTTTGACTGGCTGGGATAGGTGGATTCGAACCACCGGAATGACGGAGTCAAAGTCCGCTGCCTTACCGCTTGGCTATATCCCAATATATGCGGATATATAAGCAAAGCTTTTCACGACTTATAAATTTTATCACATTTTGCCTTATTTGTCAATATCATTTTTCATTTTCGTCATTTGCTACAATATTATATGCTGCAAATTCAATATCATGCACAATTATTTTAATTATATCTCATTGCGGTTCTCAAGCGCCTTGAAAAGAGTGACTTCATCAGCATATTCAAGAGTTCCGCCTACAGGAAGTCCGAATGCAAGGCGTGTCACCTTGACCCCCAGAGGTTTCAGGAGCTTTGAGATGTACATTGCCGTTGCTTCGCCTTCAACAGTAGGATTTGTAGCCATGATGACCTCTTCCACATTGTTCTTGCTTATCCGGGCAAGAAGCTCCTTTATCCTGATCTTGTCGGGAGTTATGCCGTCAATGGGTGAAATAAGTCCGTGAAGCACATGGTAAACGCCCTTATATTCATTTGTTCTTTCAAAAGCGGTAATATCCTTGGGAGTTTCCACAACGCAGATAGTTCCGTGATCCCGGAGATCGTCGGCGCATATGGGACATACCTCTTTTTCAGTCAGATTCTGACATTCCTTGCAGCATTTCACGGTGCTGTGAGCATTTATCATTGCGTCCGCAAAATCCTGCACTTCCTCATCGGTCATGCTCATAACATGATATGCAAGTCTTTGGGCACTTTTCATTCCTATGCCGGGAAGTTTTGCGAACTGCTCCGCAAGAAGCACCAGCGGCAGCGCGGTATTATTTGCCATAACAGACCTCCAGAAAAACACTTTTAAGAGGACTGAACGGCGATCGTCCGCTCAGCCCTCCGGATAATTCAATACAGATCAGAAAAGTCCCGGGAAAGAAACGCCGCCTGTAATAGCGCCCATTTCGGTCTCCGTAGTTTCCTCTATCTTCTTTACCGTATCGTTGAATGCGCTTATGATAAGATCCTGAAGCATCTCTACATCCTCCGGATCAACGACTTCCGGCTTGATAGTAAGGCTCTTTATGGACTTTCTTCCGGTAAGAGTGACTTCAACAGCTCCCCCTCCGGCTGTGGAGGTAAATTCTCTGTTTTCGATATCCTCCTGAAGTTCGGTGATCTGAGCCTGCATCTTCTGAGCCTGCTTTATCATGCCGTTCATATTCTGGGCACCGCCGCCCATTCCCTGCGGTAATCTTGCTTTCATATTCTTACTCCGTTTCTCCGCCGTAAAGATAATATTACACGGAACGCCGTCGGCGGCTGACGAGCCGTTTTATATGCATTATTTATCATCAGCCCATTGGGCAGATCATCATTATTCAACGGGAACATTGTTATCCCTGGCTTTTTTCAGTATATCAACCAGCTTGTCCGTATCCTGCGCACTCTGCGGCTGAGATGACGTACACTTAGCCAAAACAGCATAGGTCTCACCGGTAACGAGCCGTATTGCCTCTTTCAGCTTGGCAGCGTTCTCCTTATTTTTAAGAAGCGAAAGGAAAAAACTGCTTGGCGTATATATAAGCATATACCCTCCGCCGCGCTTGGCATATGAGCCGCTGAGCGCACCGTTTACCGAGGGACACATTTCGGCAAATTTTTCAAGGATATCCTGCCATCTGTCCTCCAAAACAAAATCTTCCGGCTTCATTTTTGAAAGATCGCCTGCCAGCGGCGTTTTCTGCCGCACAGGATCGGCTTCATTCTTCCGGACCGGCTGTACAGGCTCACTATATTTCTGCGCCGGCTGTACGTTTCCGGAGGATAATCCTGCTACCTGTCTTTCAAGCATATCTATCTTTGCGGCAAGCGCCGCATCGGTACCTCCGGAAGATGTATGAACGTTATTTGCCGCGCAAAGTTTTATAAAGCCCATTTCAAGCTCCACTCTCTTAGAGGCGGCTCTTGCGATCCGTTCGTTTGTATTCTGCAATATTTCCAGCTTGTACATTATATCATCAAGTGACATTCTTGCGGCAAGCGCTTTTATCCTTTCTATCTCGTCCGGGGTGCATACGAGCAAGCCCGGAGAATCGGGAACGGCTTTCGCCATCATGACGTTCCTGAATTGTTCTATGATTTCTCCGCAGAGTTTCTGCATATCCTTTGACATATCATAAAGATCTGCCGTCACGGATATTGCTTTGCCTGCGTTCCCGTCGGCGATCGCTTCAAGTATATCGAACAAGGGCTCTCTTCCGGCAATCCCTGCGGCTGAAGATACGATATCCGCAGTAACGTTTTCCGAAAAGGCTATGCACTGGTCGAGAAGCGAAAGAGCGTCTCTCATTCCTCCGTCTGCTGTTTTAGCGATAAGCTCCGCCGCATCGCGGTCAAGAGAGATATTTTCCTTTTGAGCGACATAAAGCAGCCGGTTCGTTATATCCTCCGGAAGTATCCTGTGAAAATCATACCTCTGACAGCGTGAAAGGATAGTCGGCAGGACTTTGTGTATCTCCGTAGTCGCAAGAATGAATTTGACGTGCGGAGGGGGTTCTTCCATTATTTTAAGAAGTGCATTGAACGCTTCTTTGGAAAGCATATGGACTTCATCTATTATATAAACTCTGTATCTGCATCTTTCGGCTGTATAGACCGCGCCGTCGCGCAGGTCGCGGACATCGTCAACTCCGTTATTTGAAGCCGCGTCTATCTCGATTATATCCGAAAGCGCACCGTTATCCGCATCGCGGCATATCTCACATTCAAGGCAGGGATTGCCGTCTACCGGATGAAGGCAGTTAAGGGCTTTTGCCAGTATCCTTGCGCAGGTGGTCTTTCCTGTACCGCGTGAGCCGGTGAAAAGATAAGCATGAGCTGTTTTGCCGTTTATGAGCTGATTTCTCAGAGTTGCAGTTATATGAGGCTGCGACACTACATCATCAAATGTCATAGGACGATATTTACTGTAAAGAGCCTTATACATTCCGCACGCACTCCTATCTTAATATCTCGCTGCCGGTTATCATGCTTTTCCGGATATTGGGGTTGATCTCGTCTATAAGTCCTTCGGATTCGGCAATATTGCAGTAAAATACCTTGAATCCGTAAATGTCGTTCATATTGCAGGCGAGGGCTTTTTTATAGTATTCTTCGCTTTTTTCGAGGTCTCTCAGTTTAAGATACGACAAAGAACAGCCTCCGAGAGCAAAGGCATAATTTTTCCCCTCTGCGACCGATTTCTGAAAATACTCAAGAGCAAGACTGCCGTCGCCTTTTTTCAGATATGCTATGCCGATATCCGTATATATAAAATCGTATAAACAATCTTTTTCTATGAGTATATTATAGCTTTCGATCGCTTCTTCATAGCTGCCGTTCTGGACAAGACACCTTGCCATGAGCAGGTAAACATCATCATAGCTGTATCCGGCGTCTATGGCACTACGGAAATATTTTATCCCGTTTGAAGGATATCCCATAACATGATAGCATTTGCCAAGATAATAATACAGGACAGCCTTTTGTACATCGGAAAGATCGGCAGACGCTTCGATCTCCTTGAATTTTTCCGCCGCTTCTGAATAGCTGTTAAGATTCATGTCTATCACAGCCTCGCACATTACCGACGCCGGCTTTCCGCTGAAGCAGGAATATATCCTGCGCTTATCAAACGGGTCGGCGCTGTGCAGTATATATCTCTGATCCTTTCTGCCAAAAGCAAAATATGCAAAGGAAGCAAATATCAGTGCTGCCACTATGCTGGAAAGCATTACTTGATAATAATATACACTACCCTGTTCTCCGAGTGCGTCATAGCCGAAATATCCTCCCAGAAGGCAGAATATCAGCATATGTATCAGCAGCCAAGGCGAAAAATCAAGCCAGAACGCAGCAAATTTTCTTAAAAATCTCATTGCAGGCTCACCGCCAAAATAAAATATATCCGGTACATAGGTGTGCAGGCTTGCTGCGGCACACGAAACGTTCCGCTTAATGCTGCTCGGTTCCCCGCCTGACATGGTTCACGGTGTTTTGTTGCACAGGGCCCGCACACCCATATACCGGATAAATCCGTAAGTATTCATATTATATCACAGTCATGCGCAATTTGCAAGTGTTTTTTTGAATTTTCATACAAATTGTTCAAATAAATACATTCCTCAGCCTATATCGGCACGGCCGGAAATAAGTTTTCTTCCAAAATTTAGGCTTGAAAAATGTAAAAAAAAGTTATATAATCTTATATAGACACAATAAACAGAGGAGATAAGATCTAACATCATGGAAAAAAGAGAACTTTGCATAAACGTTTATGAAGCGCTTCAGAACAGGCTTGAATTTGTATTTCAGGAATTTGATAACATCTATGTTTCTTTCAGCGGCGGAAAGGACAGCGGACTTCTGCTCAATCTTGTGCTTGATTATATGCGCAGAAACGGCATATCCAAAAAAATAGGACTGTTCCACCTTGACTTTGAAGCTCAGTACAGCTTTACAACAGAATACGTTTCAGAGACATTTGAAGCCTGCACGGATCTGACCGAACCGTATTGGGTATGTCTCCCAATGGCTGTAAGGACGGCTCTAAGCAGCTATGAAATGTACTGGTATCCTTGGGACGACAAGAAAAAAGATATATGGATAAGAAATATTCCGGATAAACCATATGTAGTGGATCTGAAAAATAATATTTTTGACTTTTACAGATACAAAATGCATAATGAAAACCTTTCAAGAGGCTTCGGAAAATGGTTCATGAACGTACACGGAGGCGGAAAGACTATCTGTCTTCTCGGCACGAGAGCTGCCGAGTCTCTTAAGCGGTACAATGCCATAGTAAATAAAAAATACGGCTACTGCGGAACCTGCTGGATATCGTCAATGTACAGGAACGTATGGTGCGGTACTCCGCTTTATGACTGGTCTGTAAGCGACGTATGGGTAGCAAATTGCAGATTTGGATATAAATACAATAAATTGTATGATATGTACTATAAAGCAGGACTTTCCCCCGATCGTATGCGTGTTGCTTCGCCGTTTAACGACTATGCCAAGGACAGTCTCCATCTTTACCGTGTGCTCGAACCGCAGGTATGGGCAAAGCTGCTTGGAAGAGTTCAGGGAACAAATTTCATGGCTATATATGGCAGGAGCTCCGCTATGGCTTACAGAGGTGTAAAACTTCCGGACGGTCATACATGGAGGTCGTATACAGAATTTCTGCTAAGTACGCTTCCGCCGAGATTAAGGAACAATTACATAAAAAAGTTCAAAACATCAATAGCCTTCTGGCACGAGACAGGCGGAGGGCTTTCGGAAGAATCCATAAACGAGCTTATAGAACACGGTTACAATATAAGGCTCAACGGTATATCCAACTATACTCTTGATAAAAAATCAAGGGTGATATTCGTAGGAAATATCCCGGACAATACGGACGATATCGTTACAACAAAGGATATACCAAGCTGGAAAAGAATGTGTACCTGTATCCTTAAAAATGATCACAACTGCAAAACAATGGGCTTTGGCGAGCCGAAATTACAGCGTGAAAAGATAGAAAGCATCAGAAAAAAATATGAAAGTCTGGAGGTATTGGAGTGAAATTCACAAGTCCGGTCTATAATGTGATAGCCGTTCCGTTTGAAAAAGTCATACCGAATACATATAATCCAAACAAGGTCGCTCCTCCCGAATTTAAGCTGCTTTACAAAAGTATCAAAGAGGACGGCTATACAATGCCTATTGTCTGTTACCATTCGGAAAAGGACGACACTTATATCATAGTTGACGGATTTCACAGATACAGGGTCATGAAAGAATATCATGATATTTACGAACGGGAAAACGGTATGCTGCCTGTTACGGTAATAAATAAACCCATTGAGAACCGCATGGCAAGCACTGTCCGTCACAACAGGGCAAGAGGGAATCACGACGTTGACCTTATGGGAAATATAGTAAAAGAGCTTCATGAACTCGGACGTTCAGATATATGGATATCAAAACATCTCGGAATGGATAAGGACGAAGTGCTGCGCCTTAAACAGATCACAGGGCTTGCTGCTCTGTTCAAGGATATCGACTTTGGCAAGGCGTGGGTCCCGGAGGACAGTAAAAATACAAACAATGCAGATGAAAATACAGAGCATGAGAAAGAACTTTCAAAGCTGTGATATTACATCTTTTTATTTTTAACGATTTAATATAAATCCTCTTGCATTTATCCTGCGCATGAGGTATAATTATCTTTAAGTATTATTAAAACGGAGGTCTTGTTATGGCTTGTTTCAATCTGGCGGCAATTTTTACGGATCATATGGTATTGCAAAGAAATAAGAATATAAATATATGGGGCTGTGCTTATAGCGGAACAACGGTGACTGCCGAGCTTTGCGGAAATAAAATGTCAGCGTCCGCAGAAAACGGAAAATGGTCACTTGTGCTCCCGCCAATGGAAGCAGGCGGTCCTTATGAACTGAAAATCTCAGATAACAGCGGCGCGGAAATTGTTCTCCATGACGTTATGATAGGTGAAGTATGGCTTGCAGGCGGTCAGTCCAATATGGAGCTTGAGCTCCGGAGCGCGCTCAACGGCAAGGAAGTGCTTGCAAATATCAAAGATGTAAACGTCCGTTATTACTACACACAGAAAATAGCTTACATAGACGATTATTTCAATTTTTCCGAGCGGAACGGCCGCTGGAGCATAGCTTCTCCTCAGACTGCGGCAAACTATTCCGCAGTAGGATACTATTTTGCCAGAAAACTTTCTGCCGAGCTTGGAGTTACCGTAGGAATAATAGGCTGCAACTGGGGCGGAACTTCCGCTTCCGCATGGATAAGCCGCAGCCTGCTTGAAAGGGACATTGACACAAAAACATATGTTGACGAATACGACAAGGCAATGGAAGGCAAAACTTTTGAACAGTACCTTGCAGAACTGAAAGAATATGAGGATTGGTATAACGGCTGGCAGCCTAAAATAGACGAGTTCTACGCCAAGAACCCGGACGGCAGCTGGGACGACGCCCTTGCTTTTGCAGGACCTACCCACTGGCCCGAGCCTCTCGGTCCTAAATCTCCGTTCCGCGCAGGGGGACTTTATGAAACTATGCTGAGCAGAGTGTGTCCGTACACATTGGCAGGATTTCTCTACTATCAGGGTGAGAGCGACGATCACAAGCCGGATATGTACTATAAACTGTTCAAGCTCCTTATCGAACAGTGGAGGAGCGACTGGGGCGACGATTCCCTGCCGTTCCTTATGGTACAGCTGCCTATGTTCATGAACAAAGGCGACCCGGATTACAAGCACTGGTGCAAGATCCGTGAAGCTCAGATGAGAGTTCATCAGACAACGCAGAATACCGGTATTGCCGTTATCCTTGAAAGAGGCGAATACGGAAATATACACCCTGTGGACAAAGAACCGGTCGGTGAACGTCTTGCTTTGCAGGCTCTTTATCACGTTTACGGAAAAATTTCCGCCGATGACGCTTACGGTGCTATATACAGATCATTTGTTTATCAGGACGGCGGTATGCTCCTGAACTTTGAACATTCAAAAGACGGCTTTGACATAAAGGGAGATAAGATCATCGGATTTGAGATCGCAGGAAAGGATAAAAAATATTTCCCTGCAAATGCCGATATCCGCGGCGATAAAATTTTCATCTCTTCCGCAGATGTACCCGCTCCCGTTTATGCAAGATATAACTGGACAAATTACGGCGAAGTCACCGTATTTTCTAAAAACGGCATTCCCCTTGCTCCGTTCAGGACAAGCAGGAACGATCAGTAAATCACGAAAGGAATTTACCCAATGAAAATTTCCGAACTTTTCGGCAAAGGCAAGACCGTGTTTTCCTTTGAGGTTTTCCCGCCGAAAAAAACAAGCCCTATTGAAACTATATATTCCGCTCTCGGTGAGCTTAAAGACCTTTCCCCCGATTTTATAAGCGTCACCTGCGGCGCAGGAGGAAGCACGGGTCACAGCGCTGCCGAAAGCAACACCGTAAAGATAGCTTCTTATATCCAGAACGATCTTGGGATCACTTCCTGCGCGCACCTTACCTGCGTTTATTATACAAAACAGGATATTTGCGAACATCTTGAACAGTTCCGCAAATGCGGCATTGAAAATATCCTTGCGCTCCGCGGAGATATAAATCCGGACGTTCCAAGACTGCACGACTTTGAATATGCAAGCGATCTCACAAGATTTATAAGAGAAAACGGCAATTTTGACGTTGCCGCCGCTTGTTATCCGGAAGGACATATGGAAGCGGACAGTCTTGCAAAAGACATAAATCATCTTAAAATGAAAATAGAAGCCGGCGCGGAGCATTGCATCTCACAGCTTTTTTTTGACAACGGAGTATTCCATAAATTCCGCGAATTGTTGGAGATCGCCGGTATAAATGTTCCCATTGAAGCCGGAATAATGCCGGTCACAAATAAAAAGCAGATAGAACGCATGGTTTCCATGTGCGGAGCAAGTCTCCCTTCAAAATTCACAAAAATGATGCAGAGATATGAAAATAATCCGGAAGCTCTCCGCGACGCCGGAATAGCATATGCTGTAGATCAGATAGTTGACCTTATTTCAAGCGGCGTGGACGGCATACATCTGTACACTATGAATAATCCATATGTTGCGCGGAAAATAAGCGAAAGCATAAAAACGCTTCTGTAAAGGTCGTGAACGGCTTGAATATTATAATACGGTCTTACGAAGAAAAGGATATTCCTCAAATGGTACGGATATGGAATAAAGTCGTTGAAGAAGGCATAGCCTTTCCGCAGGAAGAATTTCTCGATGAAGTTTCCGGAAAAGAATTTTTCGCTTCACAGACTTACTGCGGGGTTGCGGAAGATACCGACAGCGGAGAAATATCAGGTCTGTACATTCTTCACCCCAACAATGTGGGACGGTGCGGTCATATCTGCAACGCAAGCTATGCGGTGCGTTCGGACAAGAGAGGTCTGCATATAGGAGAAAAACTTGTGAACGACTGTCTTGAAAAAGGAAAGGAAAAAGGTTTCGGAGTTCTCCAGTTCAACGCCGTGGTTGCATCAAATATCCACGCAAGACATCTTTATGAGCGGCTTGGTTTTGTGCAATTGGGGACGATCCCGAAAGGATTTCGCATGAAAGACGGCAGTTATGAGGACATCTGTCCATACTATCACGAACTTTAAGGATATTATATGATAAATTTAAAAAAGATCAACCGTGAAGAAGCATTCCGTTATATGGGAATAAAAGGTGAACCTCCTCAGGCGGTAATTTCAGAGGCAGAATACTGTGAAGAGCTTCTGCTTGAATGTATCTCTCCGAAATTCCATTGGATCACCGCCGACATCTTAGATCATTCCGGAAACGGAATATTTCTTTCGGGGCACAAATTGATTTTAAAGGGCAATGATATTGCCGGGCATCTTAACGGCTGCTCCGGCGTTATTCTTTTATGCGCTACGCTTGGCGCAGAAGCAGACAAGCTGATAAGAAAATTCCAGTCTGAGGATATGGCAAAGGCTCTGATAACAGACAGTCTTGCTTCTGCCGCCGTAGAGCAGGTATGTGATATTGCCGAATATGAAATACGCGGGCGTTTTCCCGATAAATTCCTGACATGGAGATTTTCACCGGGATACGGAGACTTTCCGCTTGAATGTCAGAAAGATATGCTTGCCGCGCTTGACGCTTCAAGACGTGCAGGAATTTTCCTGACGGACGGAGGACTTCTTACGCCTACAAAATCCGTAACTGCCGTTATAGGAGTTTCCGAAAAGCCCATAAACAGATCACGGAAAGGCTGCAGCGGCTGCAATATCCGGGATAAATGCAATTTCAGGAAAACAGGAGGACACTGTAATGACTAAAAAAGAAAACTTCCGCCGTCTTTTATCGGAAAATGAATTTGTTTTCCTTGACGGAGGAATGGGTACCATGCTTCAGGCAAAAGGTCTGAAAACAGGAGAACTTCCCGAACTGCTGAACATCACTTCTCCGGATATGATAGAGGAAATACACAGCGAATATATTTCCGCCGGATCAATGATAGTTTATTCAAATACATTCGGCTGCAACCGTTTCAAACTGAACGGAACAGGTCACAGCGTCGGAGAGATAATTTCCGCAGCTTTGAAAATTGCAAAAAGATCATGCGGAAATAAAGCTCTTGCTGCTCTTGATATAGGTCCTACCGGAAAGCTTCTTGAACCTGCGGGAGATCTGTCCTTTGAAGAAGCATATGATGTTTTTAAAGAACAGGTCCTTGCGGCAGACGAAGCCGACATTGCCGTTATCGAAACTATGAGCGATCTTTACGAGCTCAAAGCGGCTCTGCTTGCAGTAAAGGAAAACAGCGATCTTCCCGTTATATGCACAATGACATTTGAAGAAAATATGCGGACATTTACCGGCTGCTCGGTATCTTCCATGGCTGTCACTCTTGAAGGTCTGGGAGCGGACGCTATAGGCGTGAACTGTTCTCTTGGGCCTAAAGAGCTTGAACCTGTTATCTCGGAACTTTCCCGGTGGACAGATCTTCCTATTGTTATCAAGCCGAACGCAGGACTTCCCGACCCTGTTACAAATAAATACGATCTTTCTCCGGAAGATTTTGCTGAAAGTATGCTCCCGCTTGTAAAATACGGGATAAAAATAGTCGGCGGCTGCTGTGGAACTACTCCGGAATTTATCAGCAAAACCATAAAAAAATTTGCGGGAATGAAATACATTCCGCAGAAAAGATCTGCGCAGGCGGCAGTATGCACTCCGGTAAAGACAGTTATAATAGACCAGCCGAGAATTATCGGTGAAAGGATAAATCCTACCGGTAAAAAGCTTTTCAAAGAAGCACTGCGGAATAATGACACCGACTATATCATAAAACAGGCTATGGAACAGATCAGCGCAGGCGCGGATATTCTGGACGTAAATGTGGGACTTCCGGAAATTGACGAAAAAGAAATGATGGTACGCGTTGTAAAGGCTCTGCAAAGCGTTACCGATCTGCCGCTGCAGCTTGATTCCACACGTCCGGACGTTCTTGAAGCAGCGCTGAGGATCTATAACGGCAAACCTATTGTAAATTCCGTCAACGGCGAGGAAAATTCCCTTAACACCATACTTCCGCTCGTAAAGAAATACGGCGCGGCTGTTGTGGGACTTACTCTTGACGAAAACGGTATTCCCAAGACCGCAGAAGGCCGTTTTGCAATTGCAGAAAAAATACTTGACCGCGCTTTGAAGCTCGGCATACCTCGCAGCGATGTTTTCATAGACTGCCTTACGCTGACGGCTTCTGCTGAACAGGAGGCTGTAATGGAGACCATAAAAGCGCTGCACAGAGTCAAAACTGAGCTCGGGCTTAAAACCGTTCTTGGCGTTTCAAATATTTCATTCGGACTTCCTAACCGGGAGCTTGTGAACAGCTGCTTTCTGCAAATGGCACTTGCAAACGGTCTGGATCTGCCGATAATAAATCCTAACGCTGCGCTTATGACCGGTGCAGTCAGGGCATATAAACTTCTGACTAACATTGACAAAAATTCTGCGGAATTTATTGCGGCATATTCCGGAAGCAGCTTCACCGCTTCGGTAAGCAGCTCCGCTCCGGCTGAAAAGCCGAAAAATGATATGCCCGCCGACGATCTTCCCTATGCCATTGAAAACGGTCTGAAAGCGGAAAGCGCCAAGCTGACCCGAAAACTTCTTGAAACAAAGGATACAATGGAGATCGTAGATAATATGCTTATCCCCGCTCTTGACAAATCCGGCGCGGAATTTGAAAAAGGAAAGCTGTTTCTTCCGCAGCTTATAATGGCGGCAGGTGCGGCGCAGGCTTCCTTTGAAGTAATAAAAGAACATCTCAGCAGGACCGGCGCAGGCGGTGTAAGCAAAGGTAAAGTCGTTCTTGCAACCGTAAAGGGAGATATCCACGACATAGGCAAAAATATTGTAAAAGTCCTGCTGGAAAATTACGGTTTTGAAGTAATTGATCTTGGCAAGGACGTTCCTCCGGAAAATGTCCTTGAAGCAGCAGTGAAAAACGACGTCCGCCTTGTAGGACTTTCTGCGCTGATGACAACTACTCTTGCATCAATGGAAGAAACCGTAAAGCTGCTGCATCAAAATAATGCAAATTGCAAAATAGTTGTAGGAGGAGCTGTTCTTACTCCGGAATATGCCGAAAAGATAGGCGCGGATTACTATGCAAAAGACGCCAAGGAGACTGTGGATATTGCAAAGCGGATATATTCATGATAAACAAAAAACCGTTCTTAAAACAGAACGGTTTTTTACTTTGAGGGATCAATGACATTCCCCTGCTTTATTCATTTCCACAGGCTGGATAGACTTTATAGTGTCAAATATCGGCACGGAAAGCATATTTACACTGTAAAAGCCTTCCTTATAAACGGTTATCATATATTCATCATATGGGCGCGGATCGTTCTCTTTATATGTCACTTCAAGCCCTACAGCCTCAGTCATTCCGTTTGAATCGGTAAACATCATAGTTTCAAGTATGTCCATATCCCATGCTTTTCTCAGAACAGCTACAGCCGCGCCGGCTACCGGAGAACCGTCACTGCTGTTTGTCACCTCTACCTGCAAAAATCCCTGACCGTTTTTCCCGGGGCACATATCGTTATTATCCGCTTCGGAACTATCCGGAGCGCATTTTTCATCTTCCTCACATAACTCGTAATTTCCCTGCATATGCCAATTATCCATGCCTGTGTCAAACCGGGTGTCAGGAACATATCCTTCCGTTTGCCGGGTGTTCATATTCGTTGCAGGAACGGCTTCTTCGTTATTCCCGCTGTCCATTCTGATAAGCTCTTCGGCAGACGGAAATCTGCATTTTTCATTATCTGTGTGAATTTCGGTATTGTTTTTTTCTTCGGGAACTTCTTTTGCGCTGCAGATATCGCCATTATATGGGATATCCGGCATAGGCGGGACCATGAATTTATCATTTTCTTTTGTGTCTTCGCATCCGCACGGAAGTTTTTCAGGAACGGCAAACGTATTTTTTTCACCGCTGTCATTTTTCTGTCCTGAGATATATACTTCCTTTTCAATATGTTCCGCAGCGGCAGGCTCAGAACGCTTTTTACTGTATAATCTCATCATTTCCGCTTTATATTTTTCCGCAACAGCGTCAAGGTTATTTTTTTCCTGCATAAGAAATTCCTCCAAATAATTTACTGCCGAAATTTTACGGTTCGGCGCGATATTTTCCTATCAGTAATTATTATTCGGAGGAATCATAAATAATTCCAATTATATTTAATTATAAGCCGCTGTCATGCAGATAGGATAAATCCGCCTATCTGATATACTATAAACGCTGTGAGCCACGCTGTAGCGCACTGGATAATTACCATATACAATGCGGAGAGCCTGCTGTTCATTTCACGTTTTACCGCTGCTATAGCCGCTACACAAGGAGTATAAAGAAGTGTGAATATCAGGAAGCTGGCTGCCGAAAGAGGTGTAAATATCCCGCCAAGGACTGTATTCAGCGACGTTGTATCCGAACCTGTCAGCACCGCAAGAGTAGAAACTACCGCTTCCTTTGCCGTAAAGCCTGTAATAAGGGCAGTTGCGGCTCTCCAGTCTCCAAATCCCAAAGGCGCAAACACCGGAGCTATTATCATTCCAAGCATTGCAAGCAGACTTTCCGAACTGTCCGAAGCAAGATTGAGCTTAGCGTCAAAACTTTGCAGGAACCATATTGCTATTGATGCAAAGAATATTACCGTAAACGCTCTTTCAATAAAATCCTTTGCCTTATCCCACATCAGAAGCAATACGCTCTTTGCAGACGGCATACGGTAATTGGGAAGCTCCATTACAAACGGCACAGGCTTTCCTCTGAACCTTGTGTGATTCATTATCAGACCGCAGATTATGCCTACTATCATTCCGGATACATACAATATAAGCATTACAAGCGCTTTGTATTTCGGAAAGAACGCTGCCGTGAACACGGCATAAATAGGCAGCTTTGCGCTGCAGCTCATGAACGGAGTAAGGAATATCGTCATCTTACGGTCACGTTCAGATGAAAGCGTCCTCGTTGCCATTATAGCAGGGACACTGCATCCAAATCCTATAAGCATAGGAACGAACGAACGTCCCGAAAGTCCTATTTTTCTGAGAAGTTTATCCATAACAAACGCTACACGCGCCATGTAGCCGCTGTCCTCAAGTATAGAAAGACAGAAAAACAATGTAATGATAGTTGGCAGAAAGCTGAGGACACTTCCGACGCCTGCAAATACGCCGTCTATTATAAGGCTTTTTACAACAGGATTGAGTCCGTAAGCGGTAAGCACCTTATCAGCATATAAAGACGCTTTATCTATCAGATACGAAAATCCGTCCCCAAGCCATGCTCCTACCGAGCCGAAAGTTAACCAGAAAACAAACAGCATTATACACAGAAAAAGAGGTATAGCAAGATATTTATGCGTAAGTATGCTGTCTATTTTCACGCTTCTTGCGTGTTCCTTGCTTTCGTGGCACTTAACTACCGTATCGCGGCAGACTTCCTCAATAAATGTATATCTCATATCCGCAAGAGCCGCGTTCCTGTCCATATCCAGTTCCTGCTCCATTTCGGTAACGCTGTGCTCTATCATTTCAAGCTCGTTTTCATTCAGTCCGAGCTTGCCGTTTATGTCCGGATCGCCCTCAACCAGCTTTGTAGCAGCAAATTTTGAAGATACCCCGGCAAGAAGCGCATGATCTTCCACCATATGTGAAACAGCGTGTATACATCTATGTACCGCTCCGGAACAAAAATCCGTTCTCTTAGGCTTTTTGTTTTTTGAAGCAATTTCTTCGGCTTTTGAGATAAGCTCGTCTATACCCTCATTTTTAGCCGCGCTTATAGGCAGTACCGGTATTCCAAGACGTTCCGACAAAGCCCTGACATCTACCGTTCCTCCGTTGTTACGCACTTCGTCCATCATATTCAGCGCAAGGACCATAGGAATATTCATTTCGATCAGCTGCAATGTCAGATAAAGGTTGCGTTCAATATTTGTCGCATCGGCAATATTTATGATAGCATCGGGCTTGCCGTCGATAAGGAAATCCCTTGTAACACGTTCCTCTCCGGTATAAGGTCTTATAGAATAAATTCCCGGAAGATCTACGACTTCGCAGTTTTTCAGTCCCCTTACTTCGCCCGACTTACGTTCGACCGTAACGCCGGGAAAATTTCCGACGTGCTGATTTGAACCGGTAAGCTGATTGAAAAGTGTAGTCTTACCGCAGTTCTGGTTTCCGGCAAGAGCAAATATCATTTTTCTTCACCGGCTTTCTCAGGAATTACCGTTATCTTTTCCGCATCTTCAAGACGGATCGTAAGCTCGTATCCGCGCAGGAAAAGTTCTATAGGATCGCCCATAGGAGCCACTTTGCGTATCATAACTTTTGTTTTAGGGATAAGTCCCATATCCAGCAGTCTGCACCTTAACGCGCCTTCTCCGCCTACTTCGGAGATGACGGCAGACTGACCTGTTTTAAGTTCATCAAGGGTCATTATAAAAACATCTCACCTTTTTATTATCATCAAAGAAGCGGAGCTATAAGACGCATAACGCCGCCTGTTAACTTTGTCAAAGCCTTGTCATTCCTGATACTTTCATAAGTTACTTTTTCACATTTTTTCAGTGTTTCAGAAAAATCATTTTCAATGTCGGATACAACGTCTGAGCCATAGATGTATGTTCCGCATTCAAAATGGTGATAAAGACTTCTGTAATCAAGATTTATCGTTCCGACAACGGCTTTTTTATCGTCGGAAATAAACATTTTCGCATGGACGAAGCCGGGAGTGTAAAGGTATATCTCAACTCCGGAATCGAGCAAAGTCTTGAAATAAGTTTTGGCAAGGGCATAGACCGGCTTTTTATCCGGTATGCCGGGAAGTATCAGCTTTGTTTCTATTCCCCTTTCGGCGGAATATTTAAGTGCGTTGAGCAGCGCATCATCAAGTATCAGATAAGGCGTCATGATATGAACATAAGAATTTGCCCTGTTAAGGATATCCATATAGACCTTTTCGCCTACTTTATCCTTATCGAACGGATTAAATCCGTAAGGAACAGCATAGCCTTTTTCTTCGGGAAATGTTTCTGGCTGAATGTTCAGATAGCTTTGATAATCCGGCTCTTTTTCGCCGAGACACCACATATTCAGGAACATAAGAGTGAGATTTTTTACTGCTTCACCCTCTATTTTAACAGCGGTATCTTTCCAGTGTCCGAAAACTTCTTTGTGATTGATATACTCGTCCGCAAGATTTACGCCGCCGTTAAATCCTACTTTCCCGTCAATAACAAGTATCTTTCTGTGGTCGCGGTAGTTATAGTGTGTGGAAACAAACGGTCTTATCGGTGAGAACATCTTGCACTTTATACCGTATTTTTCAAGCATTTCAGGATAATTATACGGCAGAAGCGCAATGGCGCAGGTACCGTCATACATCACGCGGACTTCTACTCCCTCGGAAGCCTTTTTGGCAAGGATATTGAGTATCGTACCCCACATTCTGCCTTCTTCTACTATAAAATATTCCATGAAAATAAATTTTTCTGCTTTATTGAGTTCTTCAAGCATAGCAGACCATTTTTCCTCGCCGAGAGGATAATATGTTATCCTGTTTTTGTCCGTAACGGGAAATGTTCCGCTGTGGTCAAGATAATGAACAAGCTCTGCTGTTTCGGGACTTTCGCTTTTTAATTTTTCAAGAACTTTTTCGTCCTGAACGATCGCATCCTTATGTGTCTTTATAAGATGATTATAACCTGCTCCTACAGCACGGCTCCCGATATTCGTTTTTGTATAAAGATAAAAAAGCGTTCCGAACACAGAGGTCAATGAAACTACAAGTATCCATGTCAGCTTTGCGGAAGAATCCATATCGCTGTTTATAAGCGCAAGTATAACAATAAAATTAAATATACCCACTCCGCCGAGTATTTTATATATAAGTCCGGCAAAAAAAGTCTGTACTAACAGAAAGCAAGCGATCCCAAGCAGCAGAAGAAGTATAACTATACCTGTCCTGCTGAATACTATTCTGAGCAAACCTTTTTTATGCTTTTTCAATAAATTGAGTTCCTGTTCCATAAAAATTCCCCCTTACAGAATGATACAAATATTATTATACTATACTATTCCGGTATTGTCAATATTTTTTGGAATTTCACGAAATATGCCGAAAATATTCCGATCACATTCAAAACATAAGACCGGACAGTATTGTCCGGTCTGTCTGCTTATTATTCAAGTTCAAAAGCTCCGGTATAAAGCTGATAGTATTTGCCCTTATCGGCGATCAGCTTTTCATGATTTCCGCGTTCAATTATACGTCCCTGTTCAAGAACCATTATAACATCGGAATTTTTTACTGTGGAAAGTCTGTGAGCTATAACAAATACCGTTCTGCCCATCATAAGAGCATCCATTCCGCGCTGGACTACCGCTTCGGTATGGGTATCTATTGATGAAGTAGCTTCGTCAAGTATCATTACCGGAGCGTCCGCAACAGCCGCTCTGCTGATGGCAAGAAGCTGTCTCTGACCCTGCGAAAGACTTGCACCGTTTTCGGTAAGGACTGTATTATATCCCTGCGGCAGACGCGTTATAAAATCATGAGCGCCTGCAAGTTTTGCAGCAGCTATACATTCTTCATCGGGAGCTTCAAGACGTCCATAACGGATATTATCCATTACCGTTCCGGTAAACAGATTAGTATCCTGCAAGACTATACCGAGCGAACGCCTGAGATCGGCCTTCTTTATCTTATTGATATTTATTCCGTCATAGCGTATCTTTCCGTCGGCAATATCGTAGAAACGGTTCAGAAGATTTGTAATAGTAGTTTTTCCCGCGCCTGTAGCGCCTACGAACGCTACTTTCTGTCCCGGTTCGGCATAGAGCGTTACATTGTGGAGGACCGTCTTTCCCTCGTCGTATGCAAAATCCACATCGTCCATAACTATTTCGCCGGTCAGTTTTGTATAAGTGACCGTTCCGTCAGCCTGATGAGGATGCTTCCAAGCCCACATACCTGTTCTTTCTTCACATTCGGTGATCTCGCCGTTTACTTCCTTTGCGTTTACAAGAGTTACATAACCGTTGTCAACTTCTGGTTCGCGGTCGATCAGGTCAAAAATTCTTCCGGCACCTGCAATACCCATTACAACGGAGTTTACCTGATTGGAGACCTGACTTACGCTTCCGGAAAACTGCTTTGTCATGTTCAGGAAAGGAACTACAACGCTTATGCTGAGTGCCATTCCGGAAATGCTTACATTCGGAACGCCGGCAAGGAGCATTATGCCTCCTGCAAGAGCTACAACAACATAAAGGACATTTCCTATATTGTTGAGTATAGGACCGAGAATGTTTGCGTATTTGTTTGCTGCCCGCGACTCTTCATAAAGCTTTTCGTTTATCTTGTCAAAATCCGAAATACATTCTTCCTCGTGGCAGAAAACTTTTACAACTTTCTGACCGTTCATTATCTCTTCTATGTAGCCCTCTTCTTTACCGAGAGCCGCCTGCTGTCTTACGAAATACTTTGCCGAACCGCCGCCGACTTTTTTGGTAACGAGAAGCATTGCCACAACGCCCAGAAGTACCACAAGCGCAAGCCATACGCAGAAGTAAAGCATTATAAAGTATACCGTTATCACCGTTACCGATGAAATGAGAAGCTGAGGCATACTCTGTGAGATCATCTGACGGAGGGTATCTATATCGTTGGTGTAATGGCTCATTATATCGCCGTGATTGTTTGTGTCAAAGAATTTTACAGGAAGATACTGCATCCTGTTGAACATCTTCTCACGGAGCTTTTTAAGCGAACCCTGCGTTATTATCGCCATTGTCTGGTTAAAAACAAATCCGGATATCAGCGATACTACATAAAATATTCCCAGAATAACAACATAGCCTATTATGCTCTTTCCCACAACGCTCCAGCTGCCGTCCTGCCAGCTTGTCTCAACAGCGGAGATGACTTTCTGCATGAATATGGAGGGTATGGAAGTTACTATTGCATTGAAAAGTATGCAGGCGATAGTGAACGGCATCATCACCGGGTAAAATTCAAACAGCGTTTTTATTATACGCTTTATTATACCCTTTTTAACGTGACGTTTCTTACTCATCATCATCACCTGCCTTATTCTGCAAAGTATAGAGATCCCTGTATATCTCGTTGTTTTTTACAAGCTCATCATGCGTACCCATGGCGCTGATCTTTCCGCCTGCCATAACGATTATAACGTCAGCTTCCTGAACGGAAGATATCCTCTGGGCAATGATTATTTTAGTTGTGGACGGTATATATTCCGCCATTGCTTTTCTGATAAGAGCGTCCGTTCTTGTATCAACTGCGCTGGTAGAATCGTCCATGATGAGTATTTTCGGCTTTTTGAGCAGCGCTCTTGCGATACACAATCTTTGCTTCTGTCCGCCGGAAACATTTGCGCCGCCCTGTTCGATATAGGTATCGTATTTATCGGGAAAACGCTCGATAAATTCATCCGCCTGCGAGAGCTTGCAGGCTTCTATCATTTCCTCGTCGGTAGCGTCCTTATTGCCCCAGCGGAGATTTTCCTTTATCGTTCCGGAGAAAAGTACATTTTTCTGAAGAACTACAGCTACCTGATTTCTCAGCGTATCAAGGTCGTATTCCCGGACGTCAACACCGCCCACCTTTACCGAACCATTGGTAACGTCGTACAGTCTGGAAATAAGCTGCACCAGTGTGGATTTTGCCGAACCTGTTCCGCCGATAATTCCAACGGTCTGACCCGACTTGATATGAAGATCAATATCGGATAGCGCATTTCTTTCGGCAGTTTTTGAATATTTGAAGCTCACATTGTCAAAATCTATAGAGCCGTCCTTTACTTCATAAACAGGATTTTCGGGATTTTTCAAAGAGCTTTCCTCGTCCAGTATCTCAACGATACGGTGACCGGATTCCGTTGCAAGGGTTATCATTACGAAAACCATTGATATCATCATAAGGCTGCTGAGTATCATAAAGCTGTATGTAAGCAGTGCGCTGAATTGTCCCACGTCAAGGTCTATACCTCTTGTTGTGATTATCGTGTATGAACCGTATGAAAGCACGAAAACCATTACCACATACAAACAGAACTGCATAAGCGGGTTATTAAGAGCAAGTATTCTTTCGGCTTTTGTGAAATCCCGGCAGACGTCCTCGGCAGCCCTGCCGAACTTCTGCTTTTCGTATTCCTCGCGGACATAGGATTTTACCACTCTCATGCCCTTTATATTTTCCTGAATGGATTCGTTCAGGCTGTCGTATTTGCGGAAAACCGCCCTGAACAGCGGCATTGTCTTGTATGTTACAAGTGCAAGACCTAAACCAAGCACAGGTACGACGAAAAGAAAGATAACAGCCATTCTTCCGCCCATTACGAATGCCATTACAAATGCAAATATGAGCATAAGCGGACATCTTATAGCAATTCTTATTATCATCATATATGCCATCTGGACGTTTGTAACATCGGTAGTCAGACGTGTTACTAGCGATGATGTTGAAAACTTGTCTATATTCTCAAAAGAAAATTTCTGAACGTTTTCAAACATATCCTTGCGCAGATTTTTCGCCAGACCGCATGAAGCCGTAGCACAGGTCATTCCCGCCAGTGCGCCGAACGCTAGTGACAGACACGCCATAAGCACCAGCACAAGACCATACTTTACAATTACTGTTATTTCGCAGCCTGCTTTTATATTGTTTACCAGATCGGCTATAATGAAAGGTATTATACATTCCATTACAACTTCAAGCGAAACAAGTATGGGCGTTGCTATGGAGGTATTCTTATATTCGCGCACACACTTTGCAAGTCTTTTTATCATATATTTCTCTCCTGTTCCAGTTCAACAGGGGGAACACCGTCAAGTGTTCCCCCCGTCTTGATATTTATTCAGACGTTTCTTCGCCGTTTGCGGCTTCGATCATAGCGTCTTTCAGATCGTTAAATCTCCACATATATGTCGTTCTGTCTATAAGCCCCAGATTTTCCCCGTCTCCGGTAAATGATCCGTTATCGAACCACAGGCACGGAACTCCTATCTTTTTAGCTTCGCTGATATAGAATTTCACCCATTCGACCCGTTCATCCATATTTCCCTTGCTTACTGCGCCAAATTCGCCGAGAATAACAGGGATATTATTGTCAATAAACTTTGTTTTTATGGAATCCATTACCCACTTTATATCTTTTCCGCCTTTATCCTCCGAAAATTCATTCTTCGTAAGATCAAGGTCAAGAGCAAAGTCATACGGAGTATACGCATGGAGCGAAAGTATCAGCTTATCGTCTCCCTCCGGGAAAATGAAATCGTTCATAGCACTATCTGTTACCGACGCTGCATAATCCGGTATCATAAGATGTCTTTTCGGATTATTTCCGCCAAGACTGCGGATAGTTTCAACAAACACAGCGTCGAGCTTGTTTACCACATCATGACCCTCTGCGTCTCCGCCGTTCCATTCAAGAGGAGTATTTCTCTTACGGGGTTCGTTAAGTCCCTCAAATATGAGCTTTTCGTCGTAATCCTTAAAGCGTTCGCCTATCTGCGTCCAGACCTTTTTCAGCTTTTCGGAAGCCTTTTCAAATCTGTTATCATACGGATCGTGCCAGTCCTCATGGTGGATATTGAGTATAACGAACAGATCCTGTCCGTAAGCATAATCCACTACTTCCTGAACTCTGTCCATCCAAGCCTCATCTATATTGCCTTCTGCGTCCATATGACCTGTCCAGGTTACCGGTATCCTGACAACGTTAAATCCGGCGTCTTTAACGGCTGTAAAAAGCTCGTATGTGGCAGCAGGATTTCCCCAGCAGGTCTCGGTCTCATTGCCCTCGACGCGTCCGTCGTATGCGTCAAGAGTATTGCCGAGGCTCCAGCCGACTTTCATTTCCTTGATAAGTTCAAAAGATGAAATATCGCGCATTTCATCGTGTGTGACCGTAGAAACATATTTTGTGTATTCAGCAGCGGTCTCCGAAACAGTTTCCGAAGCATTGGCTTCATCATTGTTTCCGGAATTGCAGCAAGTCATTGAAACAGCGATCAGGGCGGACATAAGAACAGCACCTGCCTTTTTAACAATTCTGTTATTCACGCAAAACACCTCGTACTAAAATATAATCATGTTAATTATACCACTTATAAATATAATTTTATACAGAATTTAATTAATATAAAGTTAACGAAAAAAGGTCCTCCGCAGTATATACGGAGGACCTCAATAAAAAAGCAATACATTTTATACAGATATTTCCACAAAAAGGAAGCCGCCCTTATAAGGGCGGCTCTGAAAGTTTTATCTGTTTTCGGCAATATAGTTTGAAACTCTGTTCTGGATTATATTCGCAACATCTTTTGCTGATTTCTGACCCTCAAAGAATGCGGTGGCTTCTTCGGTGATTATATCCATAGCCTGCTGATCGTAACGCCCGGAGGTATCTACCGACTTGATGAAATCCATCATTCTCTGATTTTCCTCATCGGTATTCACGGGAATGGTTATAGACTGTCCGTTGATCCAATAAGAGTTTTCGTACTCTACTTTTTCTCCGTTCTCATCGGTATAATACGGCTTTTCCTTTGCCGCTGCCGCCTGTTTTTCAAGCGAGGAGATCTTTACCGGGAACTCATAGGAATTTGGTGTTGCAAACTGATCCTGATATTCGTCAGAATAGAAGTATTTTACAAAATCCCATGCTCCGTCGGCGTTTTTCGCCTTTGAGGTTATTGCCATTGATGTATATGCATTGATGACAGAACCGTTGCCCTCACTGGTGGGATAGCCCTTTACGGTTATAGGTTCGCCGAACGTACCCAGTTCGTTTTCCTTAAAGAAGCGGAAGTTGTTTACATATGCCTGACTGAGCAGCGCTCTGTCCTCTCTGAAACGGCTTTCATACTCGTTCCAGTAATTGTCGTCCATGTTCATAGCACTTTCGTCGTATTCCTTGGGGAATTTGTTGCAAAATTCAAGTATCTTCTCAAACTCTCCGGTATTGAATTTACATTCGCCCGTCTCCTTGTTTATAAAGCTGGCGCTGTTGTAATACATAAAGTTGCTGAGCATTGAAGATTTAGTTCCCCACCTGTCGCCGAATATCTGATCCGCCGACTCGGTGTTCTCGTCGCAGAACTGAATAAATTCATCTACGGTCCAGCCCGGTTCAGAGCCTAACTTAGAAGTCTTGCCGACAAGAGTATTTATGGTGAATGACGGGATTATTTCATAAAGTTTTCCGTTTGTTTCATATGCTTTGAAAATATTCTGGAGGTAATCATCACGGTTGAAGGTATCGTCCTTGTCCATGAAATCATACAGATTTGCAAGCAGCCCCTTTGAAATATAGCTGTCTACGGGAAGCTGACTGTCGATAACAAGAATGTCGGGAAGATTTCCGGCTATCATATCATTGTTCAGCTTTGTAATTGCGTCGTCGTAGCTGTTTATTGCAAAATCCTGATAGGAAGTAAGCTCTATCTCATATTCGGTGCTGTTCTTGTTGTATTCCAGTATCTGGCGCTTGATCCCAACGTCAAGATATATAGCATACAGCTTTATGAGCTTCTTGTCAGGCAGCGTAGACGGATCAACTTCCGTAAGGATATTTACCACCTGATCGTCGCTGCTCCAGCTGTAACCGCCTCCGCCGTTCCAGTCATAATTATAGGTAATGCAGAAAATTCTTCCGTCCGGGAGAACGCTTATGCCCGTTGAAGTGTCCATAGCCGTGGTGTCAATGCCGGATTTGAGCCAGTCTACCATAGTTTCGGTAGTATCAGTTTCGATATCATATCCTGAAAGTCCGGAATCCCTTGTAATAAGCAGGTCATATTTATCGGTGCCGTTCATTACAGAACCGTTTATATGGCAGGGATATTCTGCGCCTAATTTACGTCCGGCAACATCTATTTCCACAAGTTTTGACTCGGAGATATAATTGTCGCCGTCCATTCTGCTTGTAGTCACCATTGTAAATATCCTGCCGTCGCCCGCTCTGTAAACGCCGTTCATCCATGAATTTTCGTCAAAGGAATCGTTCTTGATCTCTCCGAGCATTTCGCCTTTGTCGTTTGTCATGTAGATCGTTCCGTCACCGTTGCCGGGGATCAGTATTGTTCCGTCAGCAGTTTCAATCATATCTCTGAAATATACATAATTATCGTCTTTTGAAGCGGCATCATAAACAGCCTGCAAATCGGCTTCGGAAATTTTGCTGCCGTCCTCGGCGCTGTATTTTACAAGATAGTAATGCTCGTCGGATTCACCTGTTGTTTCGTCCCAACGGTATGTTTGTTCCATTGATAGCAGATCGCCGCTGTTCAAAACTATCATGTTTGAAATATTGCGGCTTTCATTCATATTCTGATCGCTGGAGGAAATGACTGTTTCCTTGATAAGATTTCCTTCCATATCAACGACCTGCATTTTAGTCTCGCTGTGCCATACCGTTTCGACCGGAGCTGCATCATCTGCTAAAATTTCTTCAGCCGCAGCAGTGGTTTCGGCAGCAGTCCCGTCCGAAGAAGCACCTGCCGTACTATCTGCCGGTTCTTCCCATTGATTTTCGCCGATTATAAAGAGCTTTTCATTGCCGTAAAGCACCTTCTGCCTGTAGGTCATGCCCTCGGGAAGCTCTATTATCTGTGAAGAGTAGACGTGTTCCTTTGAAGCGATCACATCACCCTTTTTGCCGCAGGAGGAAAACCCCACAGCCAGTGCCGCAGCCATTACCGCGGCAGTTATTCTCGATGCTGTTTTATTCATCTTGATAACCTTCCTTTCTTTTCTTTAATTATATATCAATACCTGTGAAATTTCAACACATGGTATGGGATATCATAGCTTATCTGTTTTCCGCAAGATAGTTTGAAGCGCGGTTCTGAATGATCTCCGCAACTTCCTCAGCGGATTTCTGTCCGGAAAAATATGCTCCTGCTTCTTCTCTTACGATGTCGTAAACATAGCTGTTATAGCTTCGGGTCTCCGTCAGAGAATTGATGAGATCCATAATTCTTGCATTGTCCTCGTCGGTGTTTGGATCGGCAGCAGGTCTGCCTGAATAGATATCTCTGTCCGCATTGGTCTTTGCACGCTCAGCGGCGCGTTCCAGAACGGAAATTTTTACAGGAAAATTATAGCTTTGCGCTCCGATATATCCCGACTGATATTCCTCCGACCAGAAATATTTTACAAATTCCCATGCGCCCTCCGGCTCTGCCGCCTTGGAAGTGATCGCAAGGGAAAGATCCTCCGAAATAAACGAACCGTTCCCGCCGCAGGGATAGCCTTTGAACGTTATGCTGCCGCCGAACTCGGTCTGTTCAAGTGTTTTTATGTCACGGAAGCTGCATATGGAAGTTGTCATCAGCAAAGTTCTGTCCTCAAGATATGCAGTCAGCTCGGAAGAATAGTCGATTTTGTCCTTGCTTACGGTCTTTTCGGGAAATCTATTGCAGAAATCCAACAGCTTTATAAAATCATCGCCGTCAAAATAACATTCCCCCGTTTTTGCGTTCATATAGCTGCTGAAATTAAACGTCATGAAAGTTAAAAGCATATTCATTTTTGAGCATGATGTGGATTCAAAAAGTCCCTGCCATGAGCCGTCAGAAGCATTTTTGTCCGCAAAAGCTATAAATTCGTCCATTGTCCAGCCTTGGGAACTGCCGACTTTTGAAGTCTTTCCCACAAGCGTATTTATACTGAATTCCGGAACAGCCTCGTAAAGCTTTCCGTCGGTCTCGTAAGCCGCGAAGATGTTCTGCAAATAGTCCTCTCTGTGAAAATCGGGGTCACTGTCCATAAAATCGTAAAGGTCTGCAAGCAATCCTTTTGAAGCGTAGCTTTCTACGGGCATTGCTCCGCTTAACGCTATAATGTCTGGAATATTCCCAGAAGTCATTTCGCTGTTCATTCGCGAGAGCTTGTCCGCGTAATCGCCGTCCACGTCATAAAAATCTGTAAGTTCTATGTAATATTCGCCGCTGTTTTTGTTGAAGTCGGTCACTGCCCGTTTAACATCATTATTTAAAGCCAGCGCGTAAATTTTAACAAGCTCCCTATCCGGTATCTCTTCGGGAGGGATCTCGGTAAGTATGCACGCTGACAGATCTAATTCCGAATAGAAACCGCCGGCGATAATGTTTTTCACTGTTATTATGATCCTGCCGTCGGGGAGTATCGTTATGCCGTTTTCTGCGGAGACTGATCCAGCGTCTATCCCCGAAGCGGAAAGATCGACAAGAGTTGAAGTTTCACCGGTATCAATGTCATAGGCAAAAATTTCCGTACTTCCGAGAATGAACATATCATATCCGCCGGAGCCGCTTATAATTTCTCCCGAAACATCAAGGGAAAATTCCCCGGACAGAGTTCCGGTATCATTTACTTCCGCAAGAATGTTATTCCCGCTTGGATCGGAATATTCCGCAAATATCCTGCCGTCACCGGTCTTTATAACATTTCCGAAATATCTGTCTGCACCGCCTGCGAGCTTTCTCACTGAATTTTCATTTGCGGAATATAATCCGCCGTGCTGAGTAAGAAAAAGCGTTCCGTCATCAGAGACTGCTGCGGAGGTGACGTACAAACTTCGCTCTCCCGTTTCGTTTACGATATTTTCAAGGCTCGTTTCGGAAATTTTATTTCCGGTCATGTCATATTTTGCCGCAAACGGAAGCTCCTCCGAATTTTCCACCGTCAGGAAATTATATCCGCAGACTGCCGCAAATGCCAGAAAGCGCTGTCCTTCCGTATCCGAAAGAATGTCAACTGTATTTTCGGGTTTACCGTCAAGAGAATATGTAAAAATTTTGCTTCCCACCGCGGCAAATATTTTTTCTCCGTCAGAAAAAATTCCGTTTACAGGCTGCGTCCCACCTGAAATACTTATGTTGACCGCTGAAAAAATATGCTCCTTTGATGCAAGAGGTCCGCTCTTCTTTTCTTCTTTATTTCCGGAAAATATACCGCCTTTTTCTTCCGTAACGGAACTGCCGTTCCCGGTAAAATTTTCTCCGCTTTCCTCTGTTCTTTTGCAGGAGACCATTCCTGTAAGAGTAAATGCCGCAAGTAACGCCGCCGTGACCTGCTTGAATATTTTGTTCATGAATATACCTCCATTTTTACTATAACGATAGTTTTCATCAGAACATACTATCTGATATAAAAGACGAAAAAATTCCTCTATTCTTACAGTAAAAATGTTAATAGAGCAAAATATTTTTCTGCAATGACAGCGTTTTAATTTTTCACGGTATTATCCTGCTTTTTATCTGCATTTACCTTTTTGTTTTCTTTTATCTTTTCACTTGTCTTTCGGTAAGCTCCTACCGCTCCGTCACGGACTTTTTCAAATATCTTTTTCCTGTTTTTTATAAGCAGTCTGAAAAGATAAACCAGCGTGAACACCGGAGCGGCAAGTCCTATTATCTGCATTACAAGCAGCGCGGCGGATCTGTCCTCTGTCATTCGCGCCGCATTTTCCCAATAAGGATAAACCAAAGGAATATCCACCACCGAACGCATACCGTTATCTGCAATAAGCGAAAAGCGGTTTTTAAGTCTGTAACGCACGGAATTTTCAACTATCCTGCGGTTTTCATCTTTTACGCTGAACGATTCGGAAACTATCTGTTTTCCCAGACCCGTGACCGGATCAGGCAGGCAGGCTTCATAGCAGGAAAACTTTATTCCCTCATCCGGAGATATAAGCGAATATCCCTGATACGGCATGAACAATCTGGGCTTTTCACCATAAACTTTTTCAATGTCGCTGTTTTCACTGCGCTTGAAAACGCCGGCAACGTAAAAATACTTTCCGCCTATGGTCACCGGCATTCCGACAACATCGGACGCTCCGAAAAGCTGCCATGCAAGGACATCGTCTATTACTATCCTGTCATACATTGTATCACTTTCAGAATAATAATAGCCGCTTATAATATCCTGAGGGTGGAACAGGAAGAAATCTCCTCCGGTAATTATTGCAGCCGATTCCGCAGATGCTCTGTCAGATGCAACCGGCATTGCAAGATCATAGGAAGAAAACGCATCTACCCATACTCTGGCTCCATAAGCTTCAACGGGCAGGGAATTTTCAACTAACTTCTTTTCTATATCTGTTCTTGCCATGAATATAGAATCTATGGTCAGCCCGTTATCGTAATCGGTGAACATACTCACCTGAGAATACCGTTCTTTTCCACCCCAGCGTTCCGCAGTCTGCTGATCCGGAAGCGAACCTGCCAGAACAAGCGCAATTATTGTCGTGCAGACAAAAAACACTATTGACGCCGCATCTGCCGCAAGTAAAATTATATGTTTAGGCTTCATAAGATCATTCCTTATTATCATTCGTCTACCAGACGGACCTGCATACCGGGTTCTATAGGTTTTGTCGATGTAGAGATTATAAATTCTCCTCCGAGGAATCCTCCGGATACGGCGGATTTAGTATCATCGGAAGCAAGTACATCTACGTCCACTCTTTCGGCAATATATCTGTTTCCGAGAGGACTGCTCTTAGCGGTGACCACAAGAACGAATTTACCGTTGGTATCCTCCCTTATAGAGCTGTTAGGGACTATGTAGTCATACTGCTGTCCTTTTGTACCCAAAGCAAGCTGAATATTCTGACCCGGCGTAACATCTCCTGTAATGGAAAATTTAAGTATCTTGTTCTGAGCCGGATTTGCCTTATCGGGAGTTATAGAATCCAGAACTGCCTTGGCGTCCCCATACCAGAAATACTGTACTTCGGCTTCATCTCCTACCTGAACCTTTCTTGCCTGCTCGGCGGTAACCGTCATTTCAAGCGTATAGCCCTTTTCGGTCATTTCTATAGATGCGACAACAGAGTCCATTGTCGCTTCCTCGCCTGCCGAAAATGCCAGCGCGGTGACCTTGCCTCCGACCTTTGCCGTAATCTCAGCGCCGGTAGATTTGGACTTATATTTTTCGACCTTTTTTTCAGCGTCGGTGACCGAAGCCTGAAGATCACTGATGGCAAGCTCATTCTTGCTTGCAGTTATTGCATCTTCTTCTTTTTTCTGTGAAAGATCTATTCTGGCTTTTTCAAGTTCAAATTCGGCATCACTTATTTTCTTTTCTTGCTCCTCCACAGATACGGAAGCCTTTGATTTTGCTTCTTCTTCCTCAGCCTGAGCGTCCTCAAGGCGTGATTTGGCGTCATCTATTTTATTATTTATATCGTCTATTTTGTCGCTTATTTCAGACTTCTTGTTTTTAGCGTCCCTATTTATGGAAGCGATTAGCTCATCAAAACTTTTCTTTACTCTGTCGTATTTGTCCTGATGAAGTCCGAGATTTGTTTTTTCCGTATCGAGCTTTCGTTTGTTCACATCATAACTGCTTGATTTTGAAAGTTCGTTATTATATCTCTCCTGAAGATATTTAAGATCCAATTGCTGCTGAGCAAGCGTACTCTGAAGATCGCTAAGACTTGTTTCAGTATTTTCTCCGTAAGTATATTCGGCTATAGCGGTCAATGTTTTATTTATCTCAAGCTGTTTGTTTTCTACCTCCTGTCTTGCTGCAAGTATTGAATCGGCATTTCCTCCGGAAGCTATATCGCTTTCGTATTCCTTTATCTTTTCTTCGGACTCGGTTTTGTCCTTTTCAGCATCATCAAGTTTTGTCTGCGCATTTTTTATTTTATTGTAATTTTCGGCATCGAGCGAAGAATAATCCTCTGCCGCTATTGCAGCAATAATATCATCATACTGTTTTGTTTCATTTTCGAGATCTTTGGATTGCTTTTCATAATCCTTTATTTCTTTTTCTATCTCATCGGTTTTTTCCTTTGCTTTTTCGTAATCGTCCTGATATACCGAAATATTTGAAAGATCTTCCTTCAAAGACGCCAGATTTTTCTCTTTGCTGGCAATATCCAGTTCGTAGCTGCTGTAATCGAAGCCTGCGGACAAAAGCGCTTCGTCATATGCTTTTTTTGCCGCCCTCAGTTCTTTCTCGGCATCTTCAAGCTCGGCGCTTTCACTGTCCTCAAGTTTGTACAACGTCTGACCTTTTTTTACGTCCTGACCTACTTTTACTTCTACCGAAGCAATGGTTCTTGTCTCGTCTATCTTGATGTCATATGTCTGATTTGCTTCAACGGTACCGCTTCCGCGTATCTGTTCAGACAAATTTCCGCTGTTCACATACTGCGCTGACACTTCAGGCAGCGAATAATTCATTATTGTATTTGAGAAAAACGTAAGTATAAGCATTACCGCCAGAAAAATTATCGCGGCATTCTTGACCCATTCTCTTTTTTTGTTCATATCTTTTCTCTCCTTAATAATTTATCCTTTTATACCGCCTGAATAGGCTATTCCCTCAACAAGATAATCCTCGCCGTAAAGGAACATCAGCAGCGTAGGTATCATATATATAGTGGCTACTGCAAAAGCAAGTCCTATCTCGCCGCTGTTTATCTGTGAAAGGAACACTGACAGCGGATAAAGCTCCGTATCCGAAAGAAGTATCAGCGGCTGTTCAACCATATTCCAGTAATCTATAAAAACGAGTATCGCTACCGAAAACAGCGCACTTTTACAAAGAGGCATACATATATGCATGAATATCTGCAATTCGCCTGCCCCGTCAAGCTGAGCCGCTTCTATCAGAGAAACAGGTATTCTTCTCATGATCTTTGACAGTATGAACACCGCAAAAGGTGTAAATATTCCCGGCAGGATTATCGCGGCACGGGTATTGAGTATGTGCAGCCAATCCGAAATAAGGTAATTAGGTACAAGCGTTACCTGATACGGCATGAGCATTACTACTATGTAAACAAAGAAAATTATTTCTTTCAGACGCCCTTTCAGTCTCGCAAATGAATACGCCGCCAATGACGCTGTAACAAGCTGGAATATAACTATCGGCACTACAAGTATTACCGAGTTCCAGAATTTAAGCAGATAATCCGGACTTTTGAACAGTACCGTATAGTACTGGCTGAAACTTACCATATCCGGAATGAATTTAAGATTGATCTTTTCGGAAATATATTCCTTTCCGCCGTCCTCATTTTCAGCAAATATAACTCCGTAGTTCGCTTTTATCTCCGATGCGCTCATAAATGAATTTGCTATCGTAAGGAATGTCGGCATAAGGAATATAAGTGCTGCTGCCGCCGCAAAGATCGTAAGTATCCACATTATGATCTTCTGCTTCTTTTTGGAAAGTCTTACGCGAAGCGGAACTTTTGCTCCGGTCACAGATCCGGCAGCGTCGATCTCTTTAGTCAGTTCGCTCAATCCTCCACATCCTCTCCGAATTTATTTTCGGCGATAAATAACGCTCCTATAATTATGACCATTACTATAGCCATAAGTATTGCCGCCGAAGAAAGTTTCTGATAATCTATGTTCCTGAATGTGTTATTCATGAAATGCTGGAGCATATACAGGCTGTCGAAAGGATAATCCCCTGTAAGCAGATATATCTCCCTGAATACCTTAAAGGAATTTATCAGTGAAAGTATACCGACAAAAAGTATCGTCGGCGAAAGATATCTGAGTTTTATGCGGAAAAATTTATAAAATCCGCCTGCGCCTTCAAGCGTTGCAACTTCTATAATATCCTTCGGGATATTATTCAGCGCCGAAAGAAACAATATCATATTGTATCCGAGATTTTTCCATAAAAACAGCACGACGATGACTATCTGTCCTTTTGTTGATTTTAGCCAGTCTATCTTTTCTATCCCGAAGTTTGAAAGAAAATCATTCAGCGCACCATTATAATGGAAAATTACCTGCCATATGAGCACTATAGACGCGACCGGCACCATCATCGGGCACAGGAAGCTGGTCCGGAACTGACTTACAAAAGGTATCTTGCTGTCAAGAAGCATAGCAAGCAGCATTGAAAGTATTACCGCCAGCGGGACTGATATCATTGAAAATGTAAGAGTATTCAGAGCCGCTCTTTTAAACGCTGTATTCCTTATCACGCTTATGTAGTTATCCAGAAATACAAATTCCTTATTTATAGGATTGTCGACCATTGAATAGAAAATTATTACAAAAAACGGAACTATAAAGAATATCATGACCCCCACAAGACTTGGCAGCAGGCAAAGATATGGGAACGCCGCGTCGCTTGTAAGGAATTTTTTGAAATTCCTTTTCTTTTTCTCCTTTATTTTCGCAGATCCGGACGTTTTAGGAGGTTTTAATTTGTTCTTCATAACGATACCTCATTTACATATGTACTTCCGGCAAAGATATTTGTCGGATGTCCTATATAATATTATAACATAAAAAAATTTTTTTTCTATACTTATACGCAATCTGTAATCAAATTTTAAACTTTTCGCCCAAATCGGAGATTTTGTAACCATATTGTAATAATTTCAAATAAAAAACGGCGGTATCCGATCGCTTTTCAGCAAAAAGGATACCACTCGGAAATTTGTAAAGTAATTTTACTTTACAAAATATCAATATCAATTATTCCATATGATTATGACCGCAATGCAGGTCACGATCATAAATGCGGCAATAATATATATAAATGCATACCGCTTTACACCGCTTTCCGAGCCGTTTGCCGGCGTACTTTCAGGAAGAACATGGGCTTTTCTCATTATATTGGAAAGCGGCTTATAAATAAGCATGGTAATTCCGCTGTTAAGTATTGCTTTAAGCAGGTTGAACGGCAGAAACGCAGGGATAAGCATACCCGCGACCGTTTCTCTGTCTATACCCATGTAAATAGGTGTAATAAGATAGTTCCAAGCCATCATGAGCGCAGCCATTACCGCCGTTCCCGAAGCAAGACCTATAACAGCGCCTTTCAAGGAATGTATCTTCTTGTAAATGACTGCCGCTGTACAGGCAAACGCACAGGTAGAAATGAAATTCATCAGCGCTCCTATAGGACCTGTATCGCTTACCGTTACCATTTCCACCAGTGATACCACCGCTGACATTATCACAGACGCAAGAGGACCAAACATAAATCCTCCGATAGTAATTATAACGTCTTTTGGTTCATATTTCAGGAACAATACCACCGGAAATTTAAAAAGCATCATCGCTATATACGCCATAGCCGTCATTACCGCCAATACTGTCAGTTTTTTAGTGTCCATGCGGGAAGATGTTTCCCTTTTGACCGTTTCTGTGTTTTGCATAAAAATTACCTCCTCAGAAAATAAAAACGCCCGTGAAAAATATTTTCACGGGCGTAAATGCACTGAAATGTGTGTTGTTTCTTTCATCCGGACTGTACCGTCGGTTCTGGGATCGCACCAGATCGGCGGATATCGCTATCCGCTCGCGGACTAAGGACTGCCGTCCCATTACCGCCGGTGAGGAATTGCACCTCGCCCTGAAACATATTATTCAATTTGTACGGCAGAAATTATTCGCCGTCCTCCGGTTCATCGTCAAAATCAAATTCAAGAAGTTCTCCGCAGCCGGGGCAGGTCATAGAACCTTCCTCAAGCATACCCTCATTCAGGCAGATAGTATCGCCGCAGTTCGGGCAGACAACTTCATAAAGATCATCGTCATCATCGCAGCAATCGCAGTCGTCATCACATTCGCAGCATTCATCATCGTCGAACTCATAAAAATCATTTTCAAGCTCGCCCAGATCCTCATCGACCATATCGACAACGTCAACGATCTCATCTATCTGATCCTGCATATCCTCAGCCGCAACTGCCATATCCGCAAGGATATCCGCCATGACTGAAAGGATCTTTCCTTCCTTTGTAGAACCGTCGATATCAAGGCCTTCCATAAGTCCTTTGAGATAAGATACTTTTTCGCCAAGGTCCATAATAAATATCCTCCTTTTCAAGCTGTGCCGGGATCACCGGCATATATCATATATTGCCAAAAACAGCAGCGCAGCTCAGGCGCGCTCCATATATTCGCCTGTTCTTGTATCTATCCTGATAGTTTCGCCCTCATCAATAAAGAGAGGTACCTTTATTTCAGCGCCTGTTTCAAGAGTAGCCGGCTTGGTGGCATTGGTAGCCGTATCGCCCTTGAAGCCGGGATCGGTCTTTGTAACTACCAGTTCAACAAAGTTCGGCGGCTCAACAGCAAATACCTTTCCTTTATAGGAGCATACCTTGCATATCATTTCTTCCTTAACGAACTTGAAGTTATCCGACAGTTCTGCGGAGCTGATAGGCACCTGCTCATATGTTTCGGGATCCATAAAATAATAAAGGTCTCCGTCGGTATAGGAATACTGCATATCCTTTCTTTCAACAAAAGCTGTAGGGAATTTTGCCGAGGGGTTATAGCTCTTTTCAACTACCGAGCCGGTAATAACGTTCTTTACCTTAGTTCTTACGAAAGCGGCACCCTTTCCGGGCTTAACATGCTGAAATTCAACTACCTGCAATACATTTCCATCTTCCTCAAATGTAACGCCGTTTCTGAAATCGCCTGCTGTGATCATAAATTAAACCATCCTTTCCGAAGCAGCACCCGAAAACCCGGGAACCTCGGTTCTTATGCTGACTTTAAATCTCATATGCAAAATCAGTCTACATATATTTTACCATAGTTTTTCCGATTTTGCAAGTGTTTTTCATAATTTTTTCCGTCATGCTCACACATTGCAAATTTAAAAAGCGGACAGAACATGATCCGCCCGCTTTTTTGCATTTAAGCGTTAATATACTTTCCCTGCTGCCGGATCTTATACAGGCACACAGAGACAGTTCCGGACACGGCTGGAACCAGCCGACGGATAATTAACAATTAATACTTACGCTTACGAGCAGCTTCGGACTTTTTCTTACGCTTTACCGAAGGCTTCTCATAGTGTTCTCTCTTGCGAACCTCTGCAATAACGCCGTCCTTTGCACAACTTCTTTTAAAACGTTTAAGGGCAGTATCAAGAGATTCGTTCTTTCCAACACGAATTTCTGCCAATTTAATTCCCTCCCTTTGCCATACGGCAGAGGTTTATATACATGATATAACTATTTTATTATACCTCATATATACTGTTTTTGTCAAGTACAATCCGAAAAAAACTGTACAAAATATTTCATACAATTTTATGCAAGGTATCAGAAAACATTATTTAACAACAATATTTACCAGTCTGCCTTTTACATAAATTTCCTTTACAATGGTCTTGCCGTTCACCAGTCCGGCAATATTCGGGTCATTCTTTGCAATTTCAAGAACTTCCGGCTGTTCTGCGTCAGAAGGTATCATTATCTTTGCCTTGATCTTGCCGTTTACCTGAACTGCGACTTCAACGGAGCTTTCAACGCACAGAGCCTCATCATAAGTTACCCAAGGCTGTTCGCTGAGTATCGCGCCGAAATTGTTGCTGTAGATTTCTTCCGTAATATGCGGAGCAAACGGATTGAGCATCATAAGCAATGATTTATATTCCGCCTTATTGATGCTTCCTATGCTGTCAATGTTATTAAGGAGCGTCATCATAGCAGCAATGGCGGTATTGAACTTCATTGCTTCGATATCTTCGGAAACTTTCTTTATTGTCTTGTGCATAGCCGCCGTCATTTCCGGACGGTATTCATCGCCGTCGATAAGTTTGTCCTGAAGCGCCCAGATCCTGTCAAGGAAACGTTTGCAGCCCTTAACACTGTTTTCGCTCCAAGGAGCAGCCTGCTCATAGTCGCCCATAAACAGAACATATACCCTGAGAACGTCCGCGCCGTATGTTTCAACAACATCGTTGGGGTCAACAACGTTGCCCTTGGATTTGCTCATTTTTTCGCCGTCAGGTCCGAGGATAAGTCCCTGCGCTGTTCTCTTAGCGTAAGGTTCGGGGGTATTTACCGCGCCGATATCATACAGGAAATGATGCCAGAAACGGGAATATATCATATGTCTGGTAACGTGTTCCATTCCGCCGTTGTACCAGTCAACAGGCATCCAGTATTCAAGCGCTTCTTTTGAAGCAAGGGCTTCATCGTTGTTCGGGTCACAGTAGCGCAGGAAATACCATGAAGAACCTGCCCACTGGGGCATGGTATCTGTCTCGCGCTTTGCGTCTCCGCCGCACTTTGGACACTTGCAGTTTACGAAAGAATCTATTTTTGCAAGAGGGCTTTCGCCGTCCTGACCGGGTTCAAAATTGTCCACCGGCGGAAGTTTCAGCGGAAGTTCGTCATAAGGAACGGCAACCATTCCGCATTTCGGGCAATGAACGATAGGAATAGGCTCTCCCCAGTATCTCTGACGGTTGAACGCCCAGTCTTTCATCTTATACTGAACGCCCTTTTCGCCGCAGCCCTTTTCCGCAAGGATATCAAGCATTTTTTCTATAGCGGCTTTCTTGTTGTCAATACCGTTAAGAACGCCGGAATTTACCATTTCGCCGTCGCCTGTATAGGCTTCCTTGGAAATATCTCCGCCCTTGATAACTTCGATAATATCAATTCCGAATTTCTTTGCAAATTCATAGTCGCGGGTATCATGCGCAGGAACAGCCATAATTGCGCCAGTTCCATAGCCCATCATGACATAGTCGGAAATATACACCGGAATTTCCTTGCCGTTGATAGGATTTATAGCTGTTAAGCCGTCTATCTTTACACCGGTTTTATCCTTTACGAGCTGAGTCCTTTCAAATTCGCTCTTCTTTGCACATTCAGCTTTATAAGCATCAAGAGCGTCTATATTTGCAATAGAATCACGATACTTTTCGATAATAGGGTGTTCGGGAGCAATTACCATGAAAGTAACGCCGTATAGCGTATCGGGACGGGTGGTGTAAATGCGCAGTTTCTCGCCGTTTTCCTTAATGGAGAACTCCACAAACGCACCGGTAGACTTACCTATCCAGTTTTCCTGCTGGAGACGGATATTCGGCAGATAATTGACAGTATCCAGCCCCTCAAGCAGTTTGTCTGCATATTCGGTAATACGCAGATACCATACTTCCTTTGACTTCTGGATAATTTCGCTGTGGCAGACATCGCACTTGCCGCCCTGAGAATCTTCATTTGAAAGAACTACTTTACAGCTCGGACAATAGTTTACAAGCGTTTTGTCGCGGAAAACAAGCCCATTCTCAAATAGTTTGAGGAATATCCACTGTGTCCATTTATAGTAGCTTTCCTGTGTAGTGTCGATAACTCTTGACCAGTCGAAGGAGAAGCCTACTTTTTTAAGCTGATTTGTGAACTTTTCGATATTCCTGTCGGTAACGATGCGTGGGTGGATACCGTCTTTTATAGCGGTATTCTCGGTAGGAAGTCCGTATGCATCAAAACCTATGGGGAACAGAACGTTATAGCCTTCAAGGCGGCGTTTTCTGCTGACTACTTCCAGACCGGAATATGCCTTGATATGTCCAACGTGCATACCGTGTCCTGACGGATACGGAAATTCAACAAGTGCATAAAATTTCTTTTTCGGGCTTCCGGTGACTGCTTTGAAGCTCTCGTGTTTTTCCCAGTAATCCTGCCACTTCTTTTCAACTGCGGCAAAATCGTATCTTTCCATTGCTATCATTCCTTTGTATCTATTGTAATATTTTATTATTTCAAGAATTGTGACGGGTCAATATCCTTTCCGTCGCTCCACAGCCTTTCAAGGTTATAAAAATCACGCATTTCCTTATTAAAAATGTGTATAACTATGTCGGAATAGTCCATAACTATCCAGCCGCCCCCGTTGTTGCCCTGTATCTGACGCGGTTCAACGCCTTTTTCCTTGAGCTGAAATTCAACTTCATCTGCAAGAGCCTTGGTATGTGTGGTGGAAATACCGTTTGCGATTATGAAATAGTCTGCAATTATAGTAAGATCGCCTATTTCAATTACCCGTATATCCTCTGCTTTTTTGTTGTCGAGGATCTTTACGGCTTCCGCAAGGATCTCATCTCGTGTCATTTAGCCTCCGTCCTTTCTTTGTCCTTCTTTTTTATGGAAATGTATTGATTATACGCTTCAATGGTATGCTTTGGGAGCATAGAGCCTTTGCCGACAACGTCGGTTATGGAAAATCTCAGTGCTTCAAGCATTGCCTTATCAATGCTCTGATAAGCAATTTTACGCATTTTATTTACGTCCTTGTAATCCCTGTCGGCTGAAACAAGGTCGGCAAGATATATTATTTCTTCCAGACGGCTCATGCCTGCTCGTCCTACGGTATGGTAACGGACAGCATTCAGCATATCTGCGTCGCGGATATGGAGCGCCTGCTCGGAATACCACGCTCCTGCGATAGCATGATAAAGCGGCGGCGTCACAAGTTCAACATCGGTAACGTCAAGCGCGGACGCTTTTACCATGGCAAGCTGTTCTTCCTTGGGTATTTCCTTGCAGATATCGTGGAGCAGTCCGGTCAAATAGGCTTTTTCGGGATCGGGATATTCGTAATGCACAGCAAGTTTGCGGGCTTCCTCCGCAACGTTCAGGCTGTGCTGATAGCGTTTTTTTGACAGCCTTATATCAAGAATATCAATAATTTCCTCTGCGGAATACATAAAATTCCCCCGATCATGCAGTATAGAGACCATGCTCCGATATATATTTTACTACATTTTTGGGGACATAGCAAGATATATCCGAATTATTTTTAATTTTTTCACGAATTTCCGTAGAAGAAACAGGAAAAGTTTCGATAGGTACGACCCGTACAGTGCCGTATTTTCCAAGCTCCGAAGCCTTTTTATCCAGAATTTTCAAATCGTTCGGATCGTTTTCCCGTGAAACCGCCAGCAAAGTACAAATAGACAGAATTTCTTCATAATTCCGCCATTTTTCAAAGGAAAGAAGCATATCTCCGCCCATTATGAAGAAAATTTCATCGTCCGGACGGACTTCCCGTATATGCCGCAAAGTGTTCACGGTGTAGCTTACTTCCTTTTGAGAAACTTCATAGCCGCTGATTTTCACAAAAGGAAGCTCCTCAAAAGCAAGACGGCACATTTCGAGCCTGTCCTCCCCCGAAGCGGCTTTGCGGGCGATATCCGTTTTGAAAGGCGAAACGGCGGCAGGCATAATGACAACTTTGTCAAGACGGCAGATCTCCCGGACCTGTTTCACAAGATTAACGTGTCCAAGATGAACGGGATCGAAGCTGCCGCCGAAAACTCCCAGTCTCACTTTGCTTTCAGGTCAATTTTAGGCTTCTGGGGATTGCGTTTGAAAAGCACAAATTTATTGCCTATGACCTGAACTACTTCCGACTTGGTCTTTTCCGCAAGTTCGTTGGCGGCTTCCGCAGGAGAAAGCATACAGCCGTCCTGAACTTTCATTTTGATAAGCTCCCGTGCTTTCAGAGCGTCCGAGACCTGTGTTACCAGTGTGTCGATAACGCCGTTTTTTCCCACCTGCAAAATGGTGTCCTCGGTCTGGGCTATGCCTTTTAAAATTGATCTTTGTTTGCTTGTCATAATATCTTTCCTTTACATAATAATAATTAATCATTTCTTTTTATGATCCCGTCTGCCGTTATGTCAACGTGTTCTTCCGGGCATTTGTATTCCGAATAGTAAAAGTTCCAATATCCCCAGAAACTTTCGGGATTGTCTCTGTCATCATCTGTGAAAATACTGCCGTCCTCATCAATAAGTACAAATCCGTCAGTGCGTTTTTTATCCCACGAATCTTTAGAAACTCCTATTGCATATGCGTAAACAGTCCCCCCAACCTCAAGGGGAATTTTTGCCTGCAAATAAATATCTTCCACCTTATCGGTTTTCTGAAGTTCATAACTGCTACAGCCTACACGTCCCTCATCACAATATGCCACCGAGACGGTATTTGTTTTTGTATCAAGGAAAAGCGTACTTTTTTCAATTTCAAAATAATTGTCGGGAAAAGTATTGCCGTATGGAATTGATATATCCGATGCTTCGAGAACATTTTTTATATATCCCCACGGATAAACACTAAGCCCAAGATATTCATTGTCAAGTTCGGCGGAATAAACCGTGCCGTTCTCCATTTCCAGAAGTATTCCGGAAGTGAGATGTTCATAACCCTCTTTGCTGTAAAATGTGGTAAAAGTTTTTCCGGGAGAGCCAAGCTTTGTAACATACTGAAAATTCTGCTTGCCGTGCAGACCGCCGCTTTGCAGTTCCACCTGAATACATTCGTCTAATGGAGAACTGAAAAGAAATGTGACGGTTTTGCTGTCATAGTCTATCAACACGGAATCCTTATTTACGGAAGTGTCATAAATTGTTGAACCGTATATATTCCCGCCCTGTTCATACTGAATTATTTCTTCCGCATTTTTTACAGCCGCCTGCGCTTTTTTGGCGGTGATAAATTCTTCAAAATTATATTGTAATGAAGGAAAAGCAAATACAAGAACAGCCAATGCAATTGACGGAATTATCACTAAAAGCGGCTGTTTTGCCTTTTGGGGAATGCTGTCCGTTTCTTCAGGTCTTGCATTCCCCACACGGCTCAATTTTATCCCAAGGAAAATGTATGCAGCAAAAGCCGCCGCAGAGATCAGCCATATAATTGCCCATTCCGCCTCCGAAGGTCCGCCGCCGAAAAGTCCGTCCGACATTGAAAAAGCAATTATGAACCAACCGACGACCATTCCGCAAAGCAAAGCCGCCATTAAAATTATTTTCCACGCGTAATTAAAAAATTTCATTTATTTTTCCCCCATTAAAAAATTATGTTGAAATTTCGTCCAGCGAAAGTGTTGCTACAGCGTTAAGACTTTCGTCCGCGCGCCGTCCCGCAAGATAGTCGTAATACGCCTGACAGCCTATCATTGCGGCGTTGTCTCCACAAAGATACAGCGCGGGCATATAAAGCTTGAAGCCCTTCTTTTTGCACTCTTTTTCAAGTAAATTTCTCACCGCTGAATTTGCGGAAACTCCCCCCGCAAGTGCAACTGTTTTATATCCGAACTGTTCCGCAGCGGCGATCGTCCTGCTCACCAGAATTTCCGAAACGGTTTTCTGAAAAGACGCCGCAAGGTCGTTTTTATTTATTTCAACGCCCTTTTGTTCCGCGTTGTGGGCAATATTTATTACCGCTGTTTTCAGTCCTGAAAATGAAAAATCAAATTCGCAGCCCGAAATTTTCGGGTGGGGCAAAGTATAAGTATCGGGGTTTCCCGTCTGCGCCGCCTTGTCAATATGAACGCCGCCGGGGTACGGGAATCCAAGAACTCTTGCCGCCTTGTCAAAGGCTTCCCCTGCCGCATCGTCACGAGTTCTGCCGATAACGTGATACTTTGTGTAGTCAAGGACTTCTATAATATGCGAATGTCCGCCGCTTGCAACAAGGCAGAGGTAAGGCGGTTTAAGGGTTTCGTCCGTGAGGTAATTTGCCGCGATGTGTCCCGCGATATGGTGAACGGGAACGAGAGGTTTCCCGGTCGCCATTGCAAGACCTTTTGCAAAGCTCGTTCCCACAAGCAGTGCACCGATAAGTCCCGGCGCATATGTTACCGCAAATACGTCAATATCGTCAAGGGAACATTCCGCGTCCGCAAGAGAACGTTTAACCACGTCAAGAATATTTTCACAGTGCCGCCTTGAAGCAAGCTCGGGAACGACACCGCCGAATTTTTTATGCTCCTCGATCTGCGAAGCGACGATGTTTGAAAGGATCTTTCTGCCTTCCTCCACCACAGCCGCAGCAGTTTCATCGCAGGAGCTTTCGATTGCAAGAATTTTCATAATTTATTTTCCTTTTTGACCGATAATAATTGTTGTATTGCCCATTCTGAAAACTTTGCGGACATTTTCAAATCCGGCGTTTTCAAAAAGCAATATCTGATTTTCAATTGTGCAGGGCGCATCAAAATGATAAAATTCATTTTCGGGAATAGTCATAAATCAATTATACATTATTTTTCGGGGTTTTGCAATAGTTTTTTACACATAATTTACGGCTGTGAAGATCATCACAGCCGTAAAAAATTACTTTTTGATTACAGGTATCCATACTTCAAATTTTGAATTTGCAGGATCGGGGTCAAGATAAACCTCCACATCGGGAGCGTTCCCGTATTCATATCCCGAAGTGGGCAGCCATTCCGTATAAATGCGCCTTTCCAGCTCCTGAATTGATTTGGACGTTCCCTCTCCGGAAAACACCGCCCACGTTGCCGCAGGAACTGTGTATTCCTCAAAATCACCTGCATCCTTTGAACTCGCAACAGCAATAAAATACCGCCACTGTTCCTCATTGTAAACGCAAAGTCCCAGCACGCCCATAGGCGGCGTATCCATTAACTTTACAAGCTGCTGCAAAGTTCCGTCGGAAGCGGCTTCGTTCCATTTTTTCGGAACGTCATTAAAATTTGTTTCAAGATCTTTTGCAATTGGAATTGAAATTCCAACGATCCTGAACGGTTCTTTTGTTTCGATACGATAATTCATTTCCTCTGCTCCTTTTATTGAAATTGTAAAGGTGATTGCAGGGAAAAATCTGACAGCCGCGCCTTCTGTCTTTACGGCGGAGGGTGCAATTCCGTGAATACTTTGGAACGCTCTGTTAAATGCTGTAGGAGAATTGTAACCGTATTTCAGAGCAGTGTCTATAATTTTTGCACCGTTATTGATATCAACGGCGGCAAGTGACATTTTCCGTCTGCGGATATATTCCGAAAGAGGAATCCCGGCCATATAAACAAACATTCTCTGATAGTGGTATGACGAACAGCCGGCTGTACGCGCCAATTTCTCATAATCAATTTCGTCCGTAAGATGTTCCTCTATGTATTTCAGGGATCTGTTTAACCGTTCCACCCATTCCATGTTTATCACCTCAGATCAATATTAGCACAGGAAATTAAAAAATTCCTCTTAATTCATGTACAAAAAAAGCGAGATTTTATAGTATTTATCATAATATCTCTGTTTTATTTTAAAATTCGTATAGTTTTTGCCTGCTGTTTTAAATCCCATTGAAAAATATCATGCGCTGCATTATATTTTTCTGCAAATTCAGGTCAGCCGTACGGCTGACCTGAATCTGACCTGTCAGATTATTTTTTTGATGCAAGATATTCATTGATATCTTTAAGTACGGCGTCAGGGTCAAGACCGTGCACCATGCAGGCTTCCTCAAGAGATTCGCCGATAGACGAAGGACAGCCTACGCAGTGCATTCCCGACTGCATAAGGATATATGCTATCCCTCCGTCATACTGGAGCATATCGCCCATTATAGTTTCCTTTGTGATCTCCATGATAATATTTCCTCCTTTATTTATTGAAAAGTGAAAAGCCTTTTTTGTCAAATTCTTCTGTTTTTACCGAATTTACAGTATAGCCTGTTTCGTTTATCGCAGCCTTGAGCTTTTCCTCATCGAGCGGCGATTCGGAAATAATTTCCGTCTGTCCTTTGCTGTGAGAAGATGTGACTTTTTTCACATCAAATGATTTTCTTACTGTGTCATTGACGTGCGCCTCACAGTGGCCGCACATCATGCCTTCAACTTCAAGGATTGTTTTGTACATTGCTATTCCTCCATTTATTTTATAGATTTGAATTTATAACCTTGTTCCTCAATTGCCGAACGGACTTTTTCAGCGTCTATATCGGAATTTATTGAAACAACAGCCGTTCCTTTTTTATAGTCTGCCTTCGCAGAATTTATCTCCGGAAGAGCTTCCAGAGCGCCTTTTATACGGGCTTCACAGTGTTCGCACATCATGCCCTTTATTTTTATGATACGCATATTTTCCGGTGTATCGGCATTATCCTTTGCTCTGCTGTTCACTTTGAAAAGATTGAGCCTTAATGCGTTCGTAACTACGCAGAAGCTCGACAGGCTCATAGCCGCCGCTCCGAACATCGGGTTGAGCGTCCAGCCGAATATAGGTATCCATACGCCGGCAGCAAGAGGAATACCTATAACGTTATAGAAAAATGCCCAGAAAAGATTTTCGTGGATATTTCTTAGCGCCGCTCTGCTGAGGCGCACAGCCGCCGGAACATCGCTCAGCCTGCTTTTTACAAGAACGACATCCGCCGCATCTATTGCAATGTCAGCACCTGCTCCTATTGCAATGCCTATATCCGCTCTTGTAAGCGCAGGAGCGTCGTTGATACCGTCGCCCACCATTGCCGTCCTGCCCTGTTCCTGCAATGAACGGATAACGCTTTCCTTTCCGTCAGGAAGTACGCCGGCAATGACCTCATCAACGCCTGCCTGTTCGCCGATAGCTTTTGCGGTGCGCTCATTGTCGCCGGTAAGCATTACTACCCTTATTCCCATTTCCCTAAGTTCCTTTATTGCTTCGTAACTATCCTCTTTGATAACGTCGGCGGCAGCTATCATACCTATGAATTTTCCGTCGGAAGTGAAAAGCACAGGCGTTTTTCCTTTTTCAGACAATGCGTCGGCACGGGAAAGGATATCCTCCGGAACTGTTGTATTTTCAGATATGAACTTTACGCTTCCGCCGGTTATGGTCTTTCCGTCCATAACTGCGGAAAGTCCGTTTCCCGAAAATGCCTTAAAATCCGAAACTTCTTCCGGAGAAATATTTTTTTCGGCAGCTTTTTTCATCACCGCTCCTGCAAGGGGATGTTCGCTTTTATTTTCAAGCGATGCGGCAATAGTCAGAAAATCATTTTCGGAAAGATCTTCCGCCGGAAAAATATCTGTGACCTCCGGTTCGCCCTTTGTGATAGTTCCGGTCTTGTCAAGCGCTGCTATTTTAATTTTTCCTGTTTCTTCAAGGGAAACTGCATTTTTGAACAGTATGCCGTTTCGTGCGCCGACTCCGTTGCCAACCATTATTGCCACAGGAGTGGCAAGTCCGAGAGCGCATGGGCAGCTTATTACAAGAACGGAAATTGCTCTTGCAAGAGCATAACCGGCGGTTTGCCCTGCGGCAAGCCATACTATAAGAGTGACAGCAGCAATACCTATTACCGCAGGAACAAAAATTCCCGAGACCTTATCCGCTATTTTGGCGATAGGAGCTTTTGTTACTGCCGCATCACTTACCATTTTAATTATCTGTGAAAGAGTAGTATCTTCGCCTACACGGGTAGCTTCACATTTCAAAAAACCAGATCTGTTTACCGTTGCGGCAGAAACACTGTCCCCTGCTGCCTTGTCAACGGGAATGCTTTCACCGGTAAGCGCAGATTCATTTACGGCGCTGCTGCCGTCTATGACTATTCCGTCTGTAGGAATATTTTCTCCCGGTCTTACCACAAAAATATCGCCCTTGCGGACCTGCTCTATAGGAACGGTAATTTCATTTTCGTCCTTTATTATAACGGCAGTTTTAGGAGAAAGTTTCATAAGACCTTTCAGGGCATTGGTAGTCTTGCCCTTTGAATAGGATTCAAGCATCTTTCCAAGAGTTATCAAAGCTAATATCATTGCTGCGGACTCAAAATACAGATCCATCATATATGACATCACCGCTTCGTGATCTCCGTGAAGCTGAGCGTCCGTCATTTCAAAAAGGACATAAACGCTCCACAGAAAAGACGTCATAGAACCCATGGCAACAAGCGTATCCATGTTTGGCGAACGGTGGATAAGTCCTTTAAAACCGCTTATGAAAAATTTCTGGTTTATGACCATTACAATGCCTGCAAGAAGCATTTGCAGCATACCCATGGCAACATGATTTCCATCAAACCATGCAGGTATTTTCCAGCCCCACATCATATGTCCCATAGAAAAATACATTAAAACTGCCAGAAAAACAAGCGACGCAATAAGACGTTTTTTCAATTTAGGAGTTTCTTTATCCGCAAGAGCATCATCAGCCGGAGAAGTACGGGTCTTATACGAAGATGAAGTTTTCAGCGACGCTCCATATCCGGCTTTTTCAACAGCGGATATGATCTCCTCCGGAGCGGCAGTACCTTCAACGCCCATAGAATTAGTCAGCAGGCTGACGGAGCATGAAGTCACTCCCGCTACGCCCGAAACTGCTTTTTCGACCCTTGCGCTGCAGGCGGCGCAGCTCATGCCGGTAACATTGAACTGTGTCATAGTCACACCTCTATTTCATTAGCTTCTGCAAAGTAAGTACCAGCTCGTCTACCACATCTTCCTTGCCGTCGCGGATATCCCTTGTGACGCAGCCTTTGATATGGCTTGCAATAAGCTCCCTGTTAAAGGAATTTACCGCTGAATTTACCGCTGCCGACTGGATAAGCACGTCCGTGCAGTAAGCGTTGTTTTCGATCATTCCCCGTATGCCGCGTATCTGTCCCTCGATACGGTTGAGACGGTGTATAAGTTTCTTTTTTTCATCATCTGAACGCATGGTAGACTTTTCGCAGCATTCGCACGATCTATTTTCAGACATAATATCCTCTCCCCGTCAAAGTATAATACCCTTATGGGGTATACACATATTATATACCCCATAAGGGTATTTGTCAATAGGAAATAAAAATTTTTTTCAAAAAATATTATATGCACTTTTCACGGGAATATATCATTGCATAAAAAACCGGCGGATATATCGTATCCGCCGGTAAAATATTCATACGATCTGTACATTGTATTTCCCGAGCCAATAATTCAGCTGAAGAAAATACGCTATCGTCTGGGGGATATTCATTAACTGACCGTACCACGGAGCAGCATTTTCCGAAACAAGAAGTTCTTCCAGAGCTTCTTTCCGCACGAGTGACAAAAGAGGAGAATCAGGATCGGAAATTATTTTTCTAAGCTCCTCCGAAACAGCTTTCATATACGAGGGATTATGCGTTTTTGGATATGGACTTTTCTTCCGCCACAAGACCTCTTCGGGGAGAAGTCCTTTCATCGCTTCACGGAGCAGTCCCTTTTCGCAGCCGTTATGATCCTTGAAATCCCACGGAACGGTATAAAGATATTCCGCTATCCTGTGGTCACAGAACGGCACGCGCACTTCAAGACTGCTGTACATACTCATTCTGTCCTTGCGGTCAAGAAGCGTCTGCATGAACCATTTTACATTCAGGTTCATCATCTGCTTCATGCGGGCTTCGGTTTTGTCTGTACCGGGAAGGATCGAACTTTCATCAACGGTTTTTCTGTAATAGTGATCTACATATTTCACCGGATCTGTACCTTCAAGAAATTCCGGGCGGAAAAATCCTGCTCTCCATGCTGTAGACTGTGCCCATGGGAAACCCTCTCTTTCCCGGATAGTTTTATCCCTATACCAAGGATAGCCGCCGAATATCTCGTCGGCACATTCGCCGGAAAGCGCAACTGTAGCGACTTTTTTTATCTCCTTGCAGAACAGCAGCAGGGACGAATCCACGTCAGCCATTCCGGGAAGATCGCGCGCGTCCACAGCTTCATAAAGAGCCGATGCAAGCTCGGGAGTATCAATAAGGACAAGCATATGTTCCGCATTTAAATTTTCATTCATTATCCTGATAAAGTTTTCGTCGCTGTTTGGCTGGAATTTGCTTGCCCTGAAATATTTTTCGTTATCCTTATAGGCTACCGAAACGGTTTTAAGGCGTTCTCCTTTTTCGGTAAAATGTTTATCGGCAACGGCTGAGATTATGCTTGAATCCAATCCTCCCGACAGAAATGTACATACCGGAACGTCCGATACGAGCTGCCGTTCTATCGAATCCGTCACAAGAAATCTGACTTTTTCGACGGTCTGTTCAAAATTATCGGTATGCTCCTTATCTTCAAGCTGCCAGTAAATTTTTTTTTCAAGTCCGGAATTTTTGGAATAGAAGTATCCCTGTTCACCGGGAAGAAGCTCTTTTATATCCTTGAAAACGCCGTCACCGGGGATACGTCCCGGACCTAACAGCATTATCTGCATAAGACCGGCACGGTCAAGCTCAGGTCTTAAAAACGGATGTGCAAGCAAAGTTTTTATTTCGGAAGCAAAAATGAAGCTGTTATTGCAGACTGCGTAAAAGAACGGCTTCACGCCCATTCTGTCGCGTGCAAAAAAGATGCGTCCGTTATGCTTTTCCCATACGGCAAAAGCAAAAATGCCGTTGAGATGTCCGGTACATTCTTCGCCCCATTCTGCATAAGCATGGAGCAGGACTTCAGTATCAGAATGTGTTGTAAAATCATGTCCAAGGGCAGAAAGTTCATTTTTAAGTTCTGAAGCGTTATAGATCTCGCCGTTGTAAATAAGTATAAAATGTTTTTCACCGATATGCAGTTCCATAGGCTGCAAACCGTTTTCCGGATCGACTACGGAAAGTCTTGCATGGATAAGAGCGGCGTTTTCATCTATAAAAGAGCCGTTCTGATCCGGACCGCGGCGGGTCATTGTACGGTACATTTTTTCATATGTTCCGCGGAATTTTTCCGCCTTTATTCCGGCGGGAAAAATTTGCCCTGCAATAGCGCACATAATAAATTCCTCCAAAAAATTTATTTCGGTAATATTATATGCAGTAACGCAGAAATAGTCAAAACAAATTGCATATAAATCAAAAATCCGCAGGAGCAACATCCTGCGGATCAATCTATTTTAATTAAATATGGCTTTGCAGCACAACTAAATGTTCTGGTGGTCTCACTCCGATCTTTCAGATTTTCAAATAACTCCGAACATTTTTCATAGACACCGCTTCCTTTCAGAATTAAACGATAAAGCGGAACATCTGTACTTATGCCATTGGACTCACTCCCATAAAATCAATATTTCTTACTGTAAAATTTTCTGCGCATAAAGCAACAGCTCCTTCGGAAATATTCATCAAGAGAATAAGACTATGCCATTGGACTCACTCCTTAAAAATCAAATTCCTTCAGTACAGTTATTGAACAGATCATATAAACCGACTCCTTTTGGAATTGTAAATTCATTAAGGCATTGAAGCCGCAAACTATGCCATTGGACTCACTCCTGCTTTATCAGATTTTTCTGTTAAAAGCCTTTCTCATTACCATTTGAAGATCACTCAATTCTTAACGGGAAACACCCGATAGATTTTTTCCGTATCGGTCAAAACCGTTATGCACGTCCTGTCGGACTCACCTCTTTCAAAATTCATTCAGATATTCAGATCGTGATACGCATATTCAAAATACCTCATATGCATCCCTTCTTAAAATTCAATATCAGGAAGAAATTAACCTGTCAGGTGGTCTCACTCCAATCACATCAATTCATAACGTATCTGATACCTATATTAAGTTTTCTCATAGGACATCACCTCTTACTGGTGACCCGTTCTGACAATGAAGATAAAAAATCCTCAAATCAAAACATACAGCATTTTATGTAAAGCCCATTCGGGACATTCATGGCGGCAGACCGTCGATGCACTGTATATCAAGCCTGAGGGTATAAAAATACCGCAAATTCAGCTATGATCTGCTAAAACTGCGGCTCGTTATCATTATATACTTCAAGATATTTAATTGCTAATCGCTTAATTCAGGAGTGAGGTCTTAAAGACGCTTACATTTATACTCCCCACACAATTTTTCTTAAAGCAAAGCTGTAAACGAGTCGCTGCGGACTGCCTGAGTAAACTGCTGTTCAATTACATCCTCCATTGGACTCGCCACCCTTTCCAAGAAAAATTTACAGATTTCCGAACCCGTCAGATCCATTCTCAGACTGAATGTACCGTGTGGAAATCACGGATTTTCATCGGATCCGTTTCTTTCGGATAAAGAACTTTAAAGTTACAGGAACGATCCGGAAGCTCGGAACATCGTCCTACTCAGCAGCTTCACAAGACTTGTCAAAGGGTTGTGCCTGACCATCGTCGGCAGTAACCGATCTTCTGAAACCGGCTTCCTTAATTTGACCTCTGTATCTTTTCTTTGTCCTTGAGTATAATATATCACAGATATTGTGCAATGTCAATAGTTTTTTGATAAAAATACTCCACAGTATTTGTGCAGAATTTTTGTTGATTTTTTATCTTGACAATCATTTCCGTATATTATATAATTAAATAGTTGGGTGTCGGAAAGCCGGACACCCATTCTGAATTTTAAGGAGGATACATCATGCCGGATATGAATAATATGAACGACGATATGGATATGCTTGCCGACATCTATACCCTTGAGGACGAGGAAGGCGTCGAGCAGCAGTTTGAACTTCTTGACACTATGGACGTGGACGGCGAACGTTATTATGCGCTTGTTCCTTATAGCAGTGACCCGGCTGCCCAGCTTGCCGAAGATACGGAGCTTGTAGTTCTCAAATCCGAATATGACGAAAACAATGAAGAAACTCTCGTTTCTATCGACAATGACGAAGAATATGAACGTATAGGAAATATGTTCCTTGAACGTCTTAATGACATTTACGATGAAGATGAAGAAGAATAATTTTTCCGGAGACAGCGTGGCTGTCTCTTTTTTATCCGGAACAGCAATTGTTTCCGCATGAAAAGTAATTTCCCGAAAAAATCTAAAAATTTCTATTGATTTTTATTTTATCATGTGATATAATAATATACAGAAAATGAATTTCTGCCTTGTCCGATAAAGTGTGATTTTATAATCCAACACATAAATAAAGGGATTCAGTCTCCGTCAGCGGATTGCAGACCTCCCGCCCCATTAGATGTGGGGAACAACGGACGCAGGGAGCGTGAAACTGATGGGCTGTTGCCCACCTGCTGAGTGCGGGTTTTATGCTTCACATGGCGGCAAGGCGGTTATTTTAGAAGATAAGCGGACTTCCGTTCGGAGGTCCGCTTTTTATTTGCAAAAATAACAGAATAAATCAATGCCGTCCGTAAAATAATATTTTTATATTATAGATTCGGAGATTTTTTATGGAAAAATTCAAGAAAACATATTACTGCATTTTAGGCGCAGTCACAGGGATATGCAACGGGCTTTTCGGTTCCGGAGGAGGCATTGCCGCCGTACCGCTTTTGAAAAAAGGAGGCATACCGATAAAAAAAGCTCACGCCACTTCCCTTGCGCTTACTCTTCCGCTGTCGCTGATATCGGCGTTTTTTTACGCATACGGAAAGAATTTTCAATGGAATGACGCCCTGCCGCTTATCCCGTTCGGGCTTGCAGGCGCGGCTCTGGGAGGATATTTAATGAAAAAGATCCCTACAAATTTATTAAGAAGGATTTTTGGCATAATATTGATGATTTCCGGCGGAAGGATATTATTTTTATGATGTTCTGGTCTTTTGCAGCAGCGTTTTTTACAGGGATATTTGCGTCCCTCGGCGTTGGCGGAGGAATGATACTGATAATATATCTGACAGTTTTTGCAGGATACGATCAGCTTGCGGCGCAGGGAATAAATCTTGTTTATTTTATACCTATAGCTATACTCTCTGTAATTATACACACTAAAAACAAACTTATCGAATGGAAAAAAATACTTCCCGCAGTAATAACGGGAAGTATTTTCGCCGTGCTCGGAGCTTTTGCGGCTAAATATATCGGCTCACAAGGTCTGCGGAAAATTTTCGCAGTATTTATCCTTATCATAGGTTTTAAGGAACTGTTTTTCAGGGCTTCGGACAATTCTTCCGATACTCAAGATACGACTCAAGAATTATCGTAGCAGCAACTGCATCAACGACGGCTTTGCGCTTTTTCCCGCGTACATTCGTCTCGTTGAGATAATTATGCGCCGTAACTGTAGTCCTGCGCTCGTCCCACATTTCGGTGGGAAGTCCGGATATTTCCCCCACAAGTCGTGCAAATCCCGTACACTTTTCCGCACGTTCTCCGGAAGTCCCGTTCATATTTTTAGGAAGTCCCACAACTATCATTTCCGCTTTTTCCTGTTTTGCAAGCGCGGCAACTTTTTCCGCACATTTTTCGGTATTATATTCGGTAATTACCGTCAGCGGCGAAGCAAGTATCTCGTCCCTGTCGCATACTGCTATGCCGGTCCTGCTGTCACCGAGATCAACTGCCATTATACGCATTAAAATTCTCCTTTATCATTTTGTGATCTGCGGGATTCAGACAGTAATATTCTCGTTTGTCTTAAAAGGCATTGGCGTTGATGCTTCCTCCGGCAGATGACTGATATCATTCTTGAAAATTATCCTCGGAGAATTTTCATCGTCATATTCCACCAGCGATACCGCCGTATTTGTGGACCAGCCAACGTCTGCGATCTTCTCTATCTCGTCGCCGTTCGCATAACAAAGATAATTTTTCAGCGCGCAGCCATGAGAAACCACGGCGATCGTTCTTCCCTGATTTTCGGAAATTATTTTTGTCATGGTATTTTTCATGCGCTCAAAAACTTCGCGCATCGTCTCGCCGTCTTTTATGTAAAAATCCTGCATTTTATTCTGCCAGAGGTCAAATTCAACAGGATATTTTTCGGTAAATTCCGACCAAGGACGTCCTTCAAGAACACCGCCGTTTATCTCGATAAGTCCGTTATCCTGAATTATGGGAACACCGTGATATTTATTTACCGCTTCCGCCGTTTCCATAGTTCTTTTAAGCGGACTGGAATAAATTTTTTCAATGGGTATTTCTTTAAATCTTTCAGCAAGATATTTTAACTGTTCCCTGCCAAGATCGCTCAATTCGCAGTCGGTACGTCCCTGAAAGAATTTCAGAACATTTCCCATAGCCTGAGCATGGCGGACAAAATAAATTTTAAGCATGATCCTTTCTCCTTTAGGAATTATGGAAATTCAACATTTTAAAATTATTTCTGCGATTTCATTTATGATGTCATCAAGTTCCTTTGCACCGTCGATCACATTATCACAAGACGACAAATGTTCTTGCTGCATTTGAACATAAACAATTCTTGCAAATTGCAGATATGAATACATCTCATTGCGTATCTCGTCTGCATCAGCGTCTTTCATATCTCTGATAACTCTCCGTGCAAGCGCTATATCGAGCGGTGTATCAATAAATATGCAGCAATCCAGATAGTCCCTGATCATGTTATGCTGATATGCAAACGGATAATCAAGCAGCAGATAATCGTAATTACCGCTTTGCATGATATTTTCAATGTCCGCTTTCAGCGGTGTCAGATCCCATACATTAACATCTGCGCCTTCCGATAACCACTTGGAAAAATCTTCAACTTCTCCCTCAAAAGAATAGTCGTCAAAGTGAAGTGATGCCGTTCTTGGCAGCCGGTCTTTCACTGCATTGACGATCGTTGTTTTTCCTCCTGCCGTTATGGCTCCTATTGCTATTATTTTCATAATATACTCCTATAGATCCCGATTTTCCGATTATCAAACATTGCCTTTCCTTTCTTTTTTTGAAAGTAAGATAACTCCCAGAAGCATAATTGCCGGAAATACCGACGCAAACATAAGACCGGCTTTCAATCCGGACATTGACGCTTCTGCATTCGGAAAAATCTTCATTATCCATTCGGAACCCTTTTCAGCCGCGCCTGTGAATATACCCACAAGTCCCGGTCCGGACGAACAGCCTATATCTCCGCACAGCGCCAGAACGGAGAACATTGCCGTTCCGCCCGACGGAAATTTTTCAGTTGCAAGGCTGAAAGTTCCGGGCCACATTATTCCCACCGAAAGTCCGCAAAGTCCGCAGCCTGCCAGCGAAAGCCATGCATAAGGCGAAAATACCACAAGTCCGTAGCTTAAAACGCAAAGCGCCGAACTTGCTGCAATTACCGGAGCAAGTTTTATTTTTTTGCCGAATATACCATACCATAATCTTGCCGAACCCATTAACAGCGCAAACATACAAGGTCCTAACAGATCTCCCGTTGTCTTGGAAACTCCCAGTCCCCTTTCCGCAAAAAGAGACGCCCACTGGGAGACCGCCAGCTCCGCAGCTCCTGCCGATATCATCAGCAGGCAGAACAGCAGGAATTTCCCGTTAAGCATTATTTTACGGAAAGACGTTTTCTCTCCCGTTTCTTCCGCAAAAGGCAGAAGCGGGACTTTTACAAAAAGCAGCGATGTTAATATAGGTACTATTGCCCATATCGCCGGAAGTATCCGCCAGTTTTCAATGCCGGCAAATGTAAAAAACAGCGTTGAAAATATTATAACTCCTGCCTGTCCCCAGCAGTAGAACGAATGGAGCAGGCTCATTGAAGAAGCCTTTGCGCTTCCGGGCAGTGAATCAACTATAGGACTGACAAGGACCTCATCCAGACCGCCGCCCACTGCGCATAATATGCCGGAAAGCACCAGTCCTGCAAAAGGATCGGAAAATATATACGGAAAGACGCCCATTCCTACAAGCCCTGCTGCGGAAACCAGATGTGCAATGACCATTGAACGGCGGACTCCCATACAAGCAGCTATCTTTGAGGAACATATATCCGTTACTATCTGCGTTACGAAGTTCACTGTTATCAGCAGAGATATCTTTTCAAGCGATATCCCGAGCGTTCTGTTGAATGTAACAAACAGCAGCGGAGAAAGATTGTTTACTATCGCCTGCGTTATATATCCCGAATAGCAGGCAGCAAGCGTATGTTTATATGTAAATTTCATAATATTCTACCGACCTGTCTCATTATTCTAAAGTATACAAGTATAATTATATCCTTAAAATCCGCTGCATTAAACAATAAATAGTTAATAATTTGCAGTTGTATTTGAAATAATTTTGCAAATCACTATAAAATGCACAAAAATCTCTCTGAAAAAATGCAGATTATTTTTTAAAAACATGGTGACATTCTCAAAAAAATATGTTAAAATATTATCAACGGCAGTATACATTTGCTGATTGTAAAATATTGTAAAATATTATTGCCAGCAAGGCAAAAAATATAAATTTATTTACAGAATATGGGAGTGCATTATTTAATGAAAAAATTCCGGAAGCTCATCGGCGTTATACTTTCACAGCCTGATGCTCCATATCAGCATAAACTTCTTTCAGGCATAACCGAACAGGCATTCAAGCTCAATTACGATATAGCTGTGTTTTCTACACTAATAAAAGATGAGCTTTCCACGGACTGGCACGCCGGCGAAGCAAACATTTTCAATATGATAAATTATTCTGCCCTTGACGGGATAATTTTCGTGCCGGACACACTGAGAATAAATAATATCGACAAGATAGTCGAACAGGATATGATCAAAAAGTTCAAAAAGCCCGTAGTATCAGTCGATATAAAAAGCGAGCATTTCCATAATATTTTTACTGACGATATCCTCAGCATAAAGAAGATAATCTCACACCTTATTGAAAAACACCGTCTCACGGATATAGCATTCATGACCGGTATCAAAGGGCATCCGCATTCTACCAACCGACTTACCGGATATTATGAAGCGCTTATAGAACATGATATCCCTATAGATCAGAGCAGAGTTTTTTATGGGGATTTCTGGTATGAAAAAGGTGAAGAAGTCGTTCAGACGCTTATAGACGATCCACGTCCTATGCCGCAGGCTATCGCCTGTGCAAGCGATACAATGGCAGTAAGCGTATGTGAAGCTCTTAAAGCCCACGGCTACAGAGTTCCCGAAGATGTTGCGGTCACGGGATACGATTCTATCGAAGCAGGAATAAATTATATCCCATGCATTACCTCATGCGAGCTTCCGTCGGAGGTGACCGGCAGAAGAGCGGTAAGTATGCTCCACAGCCTGATGACCGATACAAAATTCATCGACGAGACCTGCGGAACGGATATAATTTACGGTAAAAGCTGCGGCTGTCCCAACGAAGCCGCCGAAGAGATACGGCAAAAATACAAGAACTGGCGGGATCATGATTATTACGGCGCGTTCAATTCCACATACAATTTCATGCTTGAATCGCTTATTTCTCAGAAGGATCTTAAAAGCTACATGACTACTCTGGCATGGTATACTTATCTTTTGGGAAATAATTCAAATTTCAGTCTTTGTCTGTGTGACAACTGGGATAATATGGGTGAGACTGAACAAAATCAGAATTACCGCAAGGCAGGATATTCCCAGAAAATGACATTGCCTCTGCGCAAAATGGGAGATGAAAAACGCGTTAATCCGGAACTGGAATTTGATATTTCCGAAATGTTCCCGACGCTGTTTGACAGACGTCCGAAGCCGCGTGCATTCTATTTCAGTCCGGTACATTTCAATGACAGGTGCTTTGGCTATGCCGTTTTCTCTGATGATGATCTGAATTGTTATCCGGCTTGCTACAGCCAGTGGATAAGGTATGTATGCACTTCTCTTGAAAGCCTGCGCAGACAGAGAAACCTTATGTATATGTATAAAAAAATGGAAGATAATGCCGTTACGGATCTTCTTACCGGAATATACAACAGAAACGGCTTCAACCTGTATTCCGTAAATATCTTTTCAAGCATAAAGGAAAACGGCGGCTGTCTTACTATAATTCTCGGAGATCTTAATAACCTTAAATACATAAATGACACTTTCGGACACGGTGAAGGCGATTTCGCTATAAAAGCCGTTGCAAATGCTTTCCGCGAAGCGTGCAGGGACGATATGAGATGCTACAGGATAGGCGGCGACGAATATGTTATAATAAGCGGATCGGTCGCTTCGGAGGACAAGATCGCAGAAACGGAAAAACAGATAAACGATTATCTGAAAAATGTCAATGAAGCTGCGGATAAGCCTTACTCGATAACTATAAGCATAGGTACGTTCTTCGGTCCGGTGACGGATTATGATTCTATTGAAAAGCCTTTCAATATTGCCGACAGCAGAATGTTCTCAGCAAAGGAAAAATTCAAGCAGGAAGAAGGATTTTTCTACAGAAAATCCGGAAGCGTAAAATAACAAATGTTAATATTGTCATGCTGCACAAATTTTGCGTTAGTAAATTGTGCGGTGTGACAATTTTATTCTTTCCCTATTGACAAATAATATTGTAGGGCGTAAAATGATTAACGTAATTTAATATTTTTAAATTCGACGATCAAAAGTAAGTAGCAGATATGCTGATGTATCAGAGAATCCGCCGTTGGTGTGAGTGCGGATCATAACGGTATCTGTGAATGGGTTTGTGAGAAGCAACGGCAAACGGGTGATATTAATTTCCCAAGTAGTCCGCGCCGATTTCCTGCGTTAGTGGATAGGGTATAACTGCATTAGCGGCGTACTTGAACTGTTTTAACAAAAATGTTGAAGTTCCGCATCAGTCTGTATCCAATGAGGCGGAATTTTTTAATTCCGTAAAAACGGGTGGCACCACGAGGTCTATCGTCCCGATCACCGATATTATTCGGCGATCCGGAGGTTAGACCTCTTTTATTTTGATCGTCAGATACGAAAGGAGTTTTTATTATGTTGTATCCATCAAAAGAAGAAGTAAAAACGCTTCTTCAGAATTACAAAACAGTTCCGGTATTCTATGAAATGCTCATTGACGGCTGTACGCCTGTGGGACTGTTTGCCGCGCTCAAGGAAAAATTCGACAACTGCTTCATTCTTGAAAGCGTGGACAATACCGAACAGTGGGGACGATATTCCTTTATAGGTATAGACCCTAAAATGGAAGTCCGCATCTTCGGCGACAAAGCGGAAATAATCGAAAACGGAAAAGTTGAAAACAGATCATGCGAAAATCCGATAGAGCTTTTCAATTCTATTCTTGAAAAAAGGAACTCTCCTGTTTTTCTAAACAGACCTAAGCTCACAGGCGGTCTGATAGGATATTTCGGTTACGACACCGTAAGAAGATTTGAGAAAAAGCTCGTTAATATCCCTGAGGACGATCTTCAGATGCCGGATTCAAATATGTTCCTTTATGATGAGATAGTCGCTTATGACCACCTTACAAACAAGGCTGTGATAATCCTGAACATCAATGCCGGCGAAAATGTTGACGCAAAATATGAGGAATGTTTCAGGAAGTCAATGGATATCGGAAAGATTCTTGCCGATGCAAATCCGTCTTTCAAAACAGGAACAGGCGAAGCAAAGGATATAAAGGTCACCTCAAATGTTACAAAGGAAGAATTTATCTCCATGGTCGAATCGGCCAAGGAACACATTGTAAACGGTGATATCAGTCAGGTAGTGCTGTCGCAGAGATTTGAAGTTGCCGATCCCCCTGCTCCTTTTGATGTTTACCGTATGCTCCGTTCTACCAACCCGTCGCCCTACCTTTATTATTTTGATCATAAGGATTACTGCATAGCCGGAGCTTCTCCGGAAATGCTGGTAAGCGTTACAGACGGTGCCGTTATCACAAAGCCTATTGCAGGAACTATCGGCAGAGGAAAGACCGATGAAGAGGACAAGGCTTTTGAAAAACAGCTTGTTTCCGATCCAAAAGAACGCGCGGAACACACAATGCTTGTCGATCTTGGCAGAAACGATGTTGGCAAGGTATGCAGCTTCGGAACGGTCAACGTTACTGACTTTATGAGAGTTGAACGCTACTCAAAGGTTATGCACCTTGTTTCCGACGTTCAGGGACGTCTTGCAGAAGGCAGAACGGCTATGGACGCGCTTATGTCCGTACTTCCTGCCGGAACACTTTCAGGTGCGCCTAAGGTCCGCGCAATGGAAATAATCGACGAACTGGAAAACAAAAAGCGCGGTCTTTACGGAGGAACGGTGGGTTACCTCGGCTTCAGCGGAAATATCGACACCTGCATAGCTATAAGAACAGTTCTTTTCCGCCATGGAAAGGCTTATGTACAGGCAGGCGCAGGAATTGTTTATGACAGCGTTCCTGAAAAGGAATATGAAGAAACAAGAAACAAGGCTCTTGCAGTTGTAAACGCAATTGCCGAAGCATCTAACATTTAACAGGGAGGAATATTTTTATGATACTTATGATAGATAATTACGACAGCTTTACCTATAATCTTTATCAGCTTATAGGAACTATATATCCCGATATAAAAGTAGTAAGAAATGACGAGATAACTCTTGATGAGATCGAAAAGCTCTCTCCGGAAGCTCTTATAATTTCTCCCGGTCCGGGCTACCCTGCCGACGCTGGTATCTCAGTTGAAGCGGTAAAGCGTTTCAGCGGTCAGATACCTATTCTGGGTATCTGCCTTGGTCATCAGGCAATAGCAGAGGCTTTCGGAGGAAAGATAGTAAAAGCCAAACTTCCTATGCACGGCAAAAGCACTGAAATTTCAATAAACACAGGCTGTCCTATATTTGCAGATCTTCCCGAAAAGATAACGGCAGCAAGATATCATTCCCTCGTAGTGGATTCAATATCTATCCCCGACTGCATAAACGTTGTTGCTACCGACGGCGAAGGTCAGATAATGGCTATACGCCATAAAACGCACCTTACTTTCGGCGTACAGTTCCACCCGGAGTCCATTCTTACCGAGCAGGGCGCTGCAATATTGGCTTCATTCCTCCGTGTTGCCGGAATAAAGAGCACAGGAGTTGAAGTTTCTTCGCTGCCCAAGGAAAAGAGGGTCGCTCTTAAAAAATATATTGCAATGGCTGCCGACGGAAAGAATCTTTCCATGGAGGACGCAGAAAACGCAATGAACATAATCATGTCCGACGGTGCTACCGACGCTCAGATAGCGGCATTCCTTATGGCCCTGCGCTGCAAGGGCGAAACGATCGAAGAGATCACCGGCTTTGCAAAGATAATGAGACAGAAAGCAAGCGTTGTTCCGGCAGCGCGTTCGGCGGTGGATATAGTAGGTACAGGAGGAGACGTTTCAAATACATTCAATATCTCCACAACATCTTCATTTGTAATTGCAGGCGCAGGTCTTAATGTTGCAAAGCACGGAAACCGCAGCGTTTCCAGCAAGAGCGGCGCAGCAGACGTTCTGGAATCTCTGGGTGTAAAGCTGAACCTTACCCCTGCAATGGCTGCCGCCTGCATGAAAGAGACCGGCATTTCCTTCCTGTTTGCACAGTCTTTCCACAAGGCAATGCGGTTCGTAGGTCCTGCAAGACGTGAAATAGGCGTAAGAACAGTATTCAACATTCTCGGGCCTCTTGCTAATCCTGCGCTTTCGGATTATATCCTCCTCGGCGTTTACGATGAAAAACTTCTGGAAGTTATGGCAAAAGTCCTTATGAACGTAGGCGTAAAGGGCGCAATGATAGTTTACGGCGACGGTCTGGACGAAATGACCGTATGCGGAACTACAAAAGTCTGCGAGCTGCGCGACAGAAAACTTATCAAATATGAAATAGATCCTGAGGATCTCGGATTCAGACGTGCGAACCGTTCGGAAATAACAGGCGGAACTCCCGATGAAAACGCTCAGATCACTCTCAACATTCTCAAAGGCATTGAAAAGGGTGCAAAGCGTGACATAGTTCTGCTCAATGCAGGAAGCGCGATTTACTGCACCGGAGCGGCTTCTTCCATAGAAGAAGGTATTGCAATGGCGCGTGAATCCATAGACAGCGGCAAGGCATACGCTAAATTTGAGAAGATGAGAGATTTTACAAACAGGGTATGATATTTTCCCCGAAAGGAAATTAATTATGATACTTGACGATATTGCAGAAAAACGCCGTGAACAGCTTGAACGGGATATGTCCGCAGTTCCTTTTGAGGAAGTGCGCAGGGCGGCGGAAACTGCTGCTAAAACCGAGACCGGACGGAGCTTCCGTAAGGCAATAACGGCTTCCCCGCCGCCAGCATTTATTGCGGAAGTTAAAAAAGCCTCCCCCTCAAAAGGCATAATAAGTGAGGATTTTCGTCCGACAGAACAGGCTCTTGCATATGTTTCCGCAGGTGCGGCGGCTATTTCCTGCCTGACGGAGGAATACTATTTCAAAGGTTCGGCTGAATATTTCAGAGCCATACGCCAAAAAGTTAATATCCCAATGCTGCGCAAGGATTTCATTATCCACCCGTATCAGATATACGAAGCAAAAGCAATGGGAGCTGACGCAATACTGCTGATAGCTGCAATGCTTGACGTTCCTCAGATGAGAGAATTTCGTGAGATAGCCGAGTCGCTGAAAATGGACGTTCTTGCGGAAAGCCATAATGCCGATGAGCTTAAAGCCGTTGCGGAAGCAGGCTGCACAATTTTCGGAATAAATAACCGCGACCTGAAAACTTTCAATGTTACACTTGAGACTACAAAGACGCTTGCGGAACTTGTTCCGGAGGGCGGCGTGATAGTTTCGGAAAGCGGGATAAAAACAGCCGAGGACATAAAATTTGTGACCGACTGCGGTGCAAAAGCTGTTCTTATAGGTGAAACTCTTATGAGGAGCGGCGATCCAGTTTCCGCTGTCAAGGAGTTGAAAAAACTGTTATGATGATAAAACTTTGCGGGTTAAGACGTCCCGAAGATATTGCTTACATCAACGAGGCAAAGCCTGATTTTGCGGGATTTATCCTTGCGGAAGGCTACCGCAGGACCATTTCTCCGGAAACTGCTGAAACGCTTGCAAAACAGCTTGACAGTTCTGTAAAAGCAGTGGGCGTTTTCATAGACCAGCCGGTGGAATTTGTTGCGGAAACTGCCGTAAAATCAGGCTTTTATGCAGTTCAGCTTCAGGGAAATGAAAACGCAGAATATATTTCTGAGCTAAGAAAAATTTCCGATGCAAAAATATGGAAAGCCGTCCGCGTTCAAAGCAAAGCGGATATTTCCGCTGCCGAAAAGCTTGGTGCGGATATGCTCGTTCTTGACAGTTATTCCCCTAATGCAAACGGCGGTACGGGAAAAACAGCCGACTGGGAGCTTATACGGCGGACGGAAATTTCCATGCCGTATCTTTTAGCAGGCGGAATAAACATTGATAATATTTCCGAGGCAATGAAAATTTCTCCGTGCGGAGTTGATATTTCCGGCGGAACGGAGACAGACGGCGTTAAAGACCCTGCCAAAATACAAGCAATTATGAATTTAGTACGAAAGGTTGATAAAAATGTCTGAAACTTCAAAGGGAAGATTTGATATCTTCGGCGGACAGTACGTTCCCGAAACTGTTATGAATGCGGTGAACGAGCTTGACGCAGCTTACACAAAATACAAGGACGATCCCGATTTCAAAAACGAGCTGAAAGCTCTTTACAGAGATTATGCCGGCAGACCGTCCCTGCTTTATTATGCAGAAAAGATGACCAAAGACCTTGGCGGAGCAAAAATTTACATCAAGCGTGAGGATCTGAACCATACCGGTTCTCACAAGATAAACAACGTTCTCGGACAGATACTTCTTGCTAAAAGAATGGGAAAGACCCGCATTATTGCGGAAACGGGAGCAGGTCAGCATGGTGTTGCAACTGCAACAGCCTGCGCGCTTTTCGGTCTGGAATGTCAGGTCTACATGGGCGCAGAGGACGCTGTACGTCAGTCTCTTAACGTTTACAGAATGGAGCTGCTCGGCTCAAGTGTAATTGCCGTTCATGAGGGAACGGACACGCTGAAAGACGCTATCAATGCGGCTATGCGCGATTGGGCGGAAAATGTAAACACAACTTTCTACTGCATAGGTTCGGTAATGGGACCTCACCCCTACCCTACTATGGTCCGTGATTTTCAGAAGATCATCTCGGAAGAGATTCGCGAACAGCTCATGGAAAAAGAGGGAAAACTCCCGGACTGTGTATGCGCCTGTGTCGGCGGCGGTTCAAACTCAATGGGTGCGTTCTATGATTTTATAGGCGACAAGTCAGTTCGTCTTGTAGGCGCGGAAGCCGCAGGTCTCGGCGTTGAAACGGGCAAGCACGCGTCAACCATTGCAAAAGGAACTACAGGTATTTTCCACGGAATGAAATCACTCTTCCTGCAAAACGATTTCGGACAGATAGACCCTGTTTACTCCATTTCGGCAGGTCTTGACTATCCGGGAATAGGTCCGGAGCACGCTATGCTTTACAAGACCGGACGTGCGGAATATGTTCCCATAACAGATGAAGAAGCCGTTCAGGCATTTGAATATCTTTCAAGAACAGAAGGGATCATTCCGGCTATCGAATCCGCTCACGCTGTAGCAGTTGCTCAGAAGATCGCCCCAACGATGAGCAAGGATCAGATACTGGTAATAAATCTTTCCGGACGGGGTGACAAGGACGTTTACTCCATAGCAAAATACCGCGGAAAAGACGTTGTTAATTCTTGATAGAAAGGAAGCATACCCATGAACAGAATAGAAAAAACGCTTGCAGAGCTTAAAAACAAAGGTGAAAAAGCTCTTATAACATTTGTAACGGCAGGCGATCCCGATCTTGATACAACAGAAAAACTTGTGCTGAAAATGTTTGAAAGCGGTTCGGATATTATAGAAATAGGCGTTCCCTTTTCCGACCCGGTAGCCGAGGGAAAAGTAATACAGGCGGCAAGTCTGCGTTCCCTTTCTCACGGAACGGATCTGACGGGAATTTTCGGAATGGTGGAAAAACTCCGCAGGCAGACCGACAAGCCGCTTATACTTATGATGTACATTAATACTATTTTCCGTTTCGGAACGGAGAAATTCTTTACGCTTTGCAGGGAAAAAGGCGTTGACGGCGTTATCGTTCCGGATCTTCCGTATGAAGAAAGAGAAGAAATAAAGCCTTATGCAAAAAGCAACGGAGTGCTTGCAATAAGCATGGTAGCTCCTACATCACATCAGAGGATAGCGGATATTGCTTCCGAAGCGGAAGGATTTCTGTATTGCGTTTCTTCAACAGGCGTTACCGGCACAAGAAGCAGATTTACCACTGATTTTGACGAATTTTTCGGCGAGATAAAAAAGAGCTGCAAAGTTCCCGCCATGGTGGGATTTGGTATCTCAAACCCCGAACAGGCAAAGAAGATGAGCAGCTACTGTGACGGAATAATCGTCGGAAGCGCGGTTGTAAAAATAGTTGCGGAATACGGAAAAAATTCCGCAGACAAAGTAGGAGAATTTGTAAAGTCACTCAAAAACGCTGTGCTTTGATAAGATCAGCAGCCGCCGGAACGTTCCGGCGGCTGCTTTTTATACCTTCAAAAACTATCTGTCGCTCTGGTCGCTGCTTTTGTTGCTGCTGCGGCTGTTGTTTTTGCTGTTCTGGCTCTGCTTACTGTTCTGATTATTATTCTGATTGTTGTTCTGGCTGTTATTCTGGTTCTGATTCTGATTGCTCATTTTTTTACACTCCTTAATATATTTTCTCCGTATATTTTCAAAATTGCGGAGACAAATTATACACAACGCTTGAAATTCAAGTCAACATGGTGTATAATGTTATTAATTATTAGCAAAGGAATGATAAATATGCATAGCTGTGGAATTTTACTTCATATTTCCAGTCTGCCCGGTAAATACGGGATCGGTACTCTGGGCGCTGAGGCGCGGAGATTTGCAGATTTTCTGGCTGCAAGCGGTCAGGAATACTGGCAGATACTTCCTATAGGACCTACAGGATTCGGCGATTCTCCATATCAGAGCTTTTCTGCATACGCCGGAAATCCCCTGCTGATCGACCTTGAAGCTCTGATAAAGGAAGGTCTTATAAACGAGGACGACCACGATCTGCAAATAATAGAAAAGACCGGTAAGTTTGACGACTACGGCAAGCTGAACAGCTTCAAACAGATATTGCTGAAAAAGGCATTTGCAAAATTTGCTTCGGACGCTTCGGAAGAAAAGAAAGAACATTTTGAAGAATTTTGCCGCCGCAACAGCTTCTGGCTGGATGATTACGCTTTGTTCACAGCTCTTAAATCCTACTTCAAAGACGTTATGTGGACCGAATGGGAGGACGATATACGTCTCAGAAAACCGGAAGCCGTAAAAAAATATTCTCAGATGCTTCTTAAAGACATAACCTGTATAAAATTTATTCAGTATAAATTCTTTGAACAGTATTACTCATTAAAAAAATACGTTAATTCCAAAGGCATAAAAATTTACGGCGATATGCCGATATATGTTTCCATGGACAGTTCGGACATATGGGCTTCGCCAAAGCTTTTCATGCTGGATAAAGACAGACGCCCTGTAAAGGTCGCGGGCTGTCCTCCGGACGATTTTTCTCCCACCGGACAGCTTTGGGGAAATCCGCTTTATGACTGGGACTACATGGAGAAAACACATTACAAATGGTGGATATCAAGAGTAAGATATTCATGCAGACTGTTTGACCTGACAAGAATAGACCATTTCCGCGGATTTGAAAGTTTTTATGCAATTCCCTACGGAAACGAGACCGCAGAGATCGGCGAATGGCTTCCCGGTCCTTCGATGAAACTTTTCCGCGCTATAAAAGCGGAGCTTGGCAATGTCAGCTTAGTTGCTGAGGATCTTGGTTTTCTTACGGCAGACGTGAAAAAAATGCTGAAAGAATCCGGCTTCCCCGGAATGAATGTACTGGAATTTGCTTTCGGCGGAGACAATAGCAATTATCTTCCGCATAATCATGTAAAAAACAGCGTTACCTATATCGGAACTCACGATAATGATACCGCTCTCGGCTGGTATGAAAATTCAGATAAAAAGACCCGCAAAAATGCAAAAAAATACTTGGCTCTCCGCAAAAAGGAAGGCGTCAGCTGGGGAATGATACGCACAGCATATGCAAGCGTTTCCGATCTTGTCATCATACAGATGCAGGACTTCCTTGAACTGGGCTCGGAAGCCAGAATGAACACGCCCTCCACCATAGGCGGAGGCAACTGGGCTTGGAGGCTTTCGGGAGACGAGCTTACAAAAAAACTTTCCGATAAGATACTTGATTATTCAAAACGTTATTTCAGAGTTCCGGAAAGAAAAAAAATAAAGGTAAAGTCGGTAAAAAAAGAAAGCTGAGTTTTAATTGACCCGATACGGTAAAATATGATCCTGTCTTATTTTATTCAGTAAGACAGGATCTTTTTCTTTGAGAAATAATTTTTTCCGCAATTCAGTATAAAATTCTATATGCGGTTACCTTTATTTTCATTGTGAAGTTTTATATAGCTTGGTATCTTTTCATCATCGTTATGATAAGATACGGAATGATTTTCCGGCGCGATCCTGATATTTTCCCCGGTGTTGAAAGGAACTCCCTCCCTGCCGAAAGCACGGTTTATATCCGGGATATTTTCATTGGGGATTATTTTCGGTCTTGAAGCGTCGCCGGAATGGCGCTTGTTTTCATCGGGAATTACTTTTATATCGTCGCTGTATGAACCGTGGGTTTTGATACTGTCCGGAACTGTTTCCGAGCCTTTCGGAACATTCTTGCTGATAAAAGCGTTAGTTGGTTCGATCATAAAAAAACTCCTTCCGAAATATTGATCTTTAAAGTGCTTCATGATAAATTTCCGCAATTTCACTTTCGCCGAAAACAACAGGCGCATTGCTCAGATTGCCCGAAGAAATTTTCATACAGTTTTTTGTCAGCCATTCAATGTCATCAGCTGTTATCCCAAGCTCTCCAAGCGTTACGGAAAGATTTATCCTGCATAAAAATTCCTGTATTTTGTCAGCGCAGTCGTTTTCGTTTTTTCCTCCGAGGATTTTTGATACTTCGGAAAATTTTTGTGGACTTGCAGGAGCAAGCCTTTTGACAATTGCCGGAGTAAGCGCTGCCAGTCCTTTGCCATGAACGATATTTTTTAGTCCGGAAACAGGGTGTTCCATTCCGTGAGCGGCGGATACTCCTGCTGCGCCTATTACCATTCCTCCGAGAGATGCGGCAAGACTTACCGATTCCCATGCTTCATGATCGTCATAATTTTCCATTAGCTCAGGAAGATGATCTGCGATCAATTTCATTGCCGTAATTGCCTGAGCGTCGGTAAGAGGATTTGCCTTTTTTGAAGTATATGCTTCCAGCGCGTGAGTAAATGCATCAAATCCTACCGAAGAAAGCACCTGCTTTGGCATTGTCATCATAACATCGGGGTCAATTACAGAAGCGGACGGCATTATTTCCATAGTATAGAGCGCTTTTTTGTCCTTTGTTTCCGGATTTGTAAGAACGGCTATCTGATTTCCCTCACTGCCTGTTCCGCAGGTGGTGGGAACAAGTATTATCGGCAGTGCACCATTTCCCTTTTTCTTTCCGAAAATATAGTCGGAAACATCGCCCTCATTTACAAAGCAGAAAGCTATCGCCTTTGCGGCGTCCATTACCGAGCCTCCGCCAACGCCGAGGACAGCATCGCAGTTATTCTCTTTGGCAATTGAAACGCCCTCGTAAACCGTTGTTGTCAGCGGATTTTGTGTTACCTTGTCAAATATAACAGCTTCTGTGCCTGACATTTTTAAAGAATTTACCGTTCTGTCCAGAAGTCCTGAACGTTTTGTACTGCCTGTTCCCGTAACAACAAGGACTTTTTTCCCGTATACGGAAACTATCTCTCCGATCTTACCGGCAGTTCCCCTGCCGAATATAAGGTTTACGGGAAGATGATAACGAAATTCCAATCATATCAGCCCCTTTATTTTAAGATAGTCCTTTATGACCGTAACGCAGTTGTCTATCCCGACTTTTTCACTGTTCAGGGTCATATCATAATTTATCGGATTTGTCCAGTAATTTCCGTGAGTGTAATACTGATAATAATCGGCGCGGAATTTATCCGTCTGACGGATAGTTGCCTGCGCTACTTCCTCGGTAACCCCCATATTTTCAATGGTTCGTTTTATGCAGAAATCTCTGGGAGCTTCAATATAAACACTTACAACATTTTCCCTGCCCTGTAATATATAGTCGGCGCATTTCCCGACGATCACACAGGATTCCGTTTCAGCAAGATTTAAAATTATTTTTTTCTGGTATTCAAAAAGTGTATCGTCCGAAACAAATTTCTCATTCCTTGCGATATATTTTCTTGCGCGGGGAAGTCCTTTCATAAGACTTGCAAAGCTGTTGCCGGAAGTACGGAGCTTCTCGTTGACTTCCTTGAAAAGTTTTTCGTCCAGACCGCTTAACTGAGAAGCAAGGGTCAGTATCCTGTTTTCATAACAGTGTATGCCCAGATCGGCAGCAAGTTTTGAGGCAATTGCTTTTCCGCCTGTTCCGAAACCTCTTGCAACCGTAACGACATAATTTTTCATGCTTTACGATCTCCTTTCACCGTCGGAAATATATCTGCTGAGGAACTCCTTTGTACGGGCATTTTCAGGAGATGTAAAGAATTTTTCCGGCGGCGCGTCTTCAACTATATAGCCTTTGTCCATAAACAATACTCTCGTTGAAACATCTCTCGCAAAGCCCATTTCGTGAGTTACTATCAGCATTGTAAGACCTGTTTTTGCAAGTGATTTCATAACATTCAGGACTTCTCCCACCATTTCCGGATCAAGTGCGCTGGTAGGTTCATCAAAAAGCAGGACGTCCGGATCCATACAAAGTCCTCTTGCAATTGCAACGCGCTGTTTCTGTCCTCCGGAAAGCTGTGCAGGATACGCATTTATAAACGGAGCCATTCCCACAGATCTGAGATGATTTATAGCGCGTTCATGGGCTTCTTCTTTTGAAAGGTGAAGCACCTTGCGCGTTCCGGTCATACAGTTTTTCAGAACGGTCATATTATTGAACAGATTAAAGGACTGAAATACCATGCCGACCTTGGAACGGTATATGTTTATTTCGTGCTGTGTTCTTCCCAGTTCTTTTCCGTCAAAATAAATTTTTCCGTAAGTCTGTTTTTCAAGCTGGTTTATGCAGCGGAGCAAAGTGGATTTTCCCGAACCGGAAGAACCAAGTATGCAGATAACATCGCCTTTGTTTACGGAAAAGTCGATTTTCCGCAGCACCTGATGTTCGCCGAAATTTTTGCTAAGTTCTTCAACGCGGATAATTTCTTTTTTGTTATTATCACTCATATTCGCGCCCCCCCTTATTCGTTATTATCCATATATTCCACAGCAAGCGCATAATCTTTTTTGCCTGCCATTTTCTTTTCTATAAACAGGAATATCCTGTTGAAAAGGAAACACAGAACAAAATAAATTATTGCAATTACAAGATAGGATTCAAGATATTTGTAATATGTTCCGCCTGCCGTTTTTGCCTGCAGGAACAATTCCTTTACTCCGATAACATTAAGCACCGAAGTCATTTTCAGATTTGTCAGGAACATATTTGCCATTTCGGGAACTATATTCTTGAACGCCTGCGGAAGAACTATATTCATCATTGCCGAAATAGGCGACATTCCCATAGCAAGCGCGCCCTCGCGCTGACCTATATCTATGGATTTTATTCCGGCGCGTACCGTCTCCGCCATATATGCTCCGGTGTTAAGAACGGTAACTAAAATTCCTGCCATTATCGGGTCAATTTCAAAACCGCCCTGACGCAGCCCGTAATAAATTATCATTGCCTGTACGATCATAGGCGTTCCGCGGAAAAGCTCGATATATACCTTGCTTATTCCTTTTATGATACCTAAAAATATCTTTTTCGGAACGGGATCGTTCCTGCTCAGTTTTGAATCCTCCGCAATACCCACAATGAAGCCGAGAATAAATCCGAGTATAGTTCCGGCAACCGAAACGGCAAGAGTTATCAGCGTACCTTCAACAAATAACTGCGCGTATTCAGAAGCAATGAACCATATCCATTCAAAAACTCCGTTTGGTGTATTTGTCATAAATATCTCCCTTCTTTGCAAAAGTTATCTTAACAATACCGCCGCCTCCGTACCTACCCGGAAGCGGCGTTTATTTGAACAGTTAATTTGCCGCAGGCTGAACGGATATAGCTTCCTCCATCATTGAGTTCATAGTGTCTCTGTCAAGACCTACTGCGTCCATTGCCGCCTGCAATTTATCACGAAATTCGGTATCATCTTTTCTTGTAGCAATGCAGACATTGGTCATTTCTTCATCGCCTACAAATGTATCGCCGTCGGCAAGTGTTATGATCTTAAGATCATCATTCGTAAGCAGTGCCGACTGAGCCGTCGGAAGATCAATTACCGCAAGATCCGCCGTACCGTTTGAAAGTGCCATAAATACTTCCGCAGTAGTCTCATAATTTGCTCCCTTTACCGCATCGGGAATCTGGTCAAGGAGCGGTACCCAGCCTGTTCCGAGCTGTGTTGTTACCGTAATGTTCTTTCCGGCAAGATCGGAAAGTCCGGTGATATTTTCAATTTCCGAACCTTTCTTTACAACAACGCAGTTGCTTCTGTAATAATAAGGCTCTGTAAACGAATAGGAAAGCATACGCTCGGCAGTTCTGCCCATTCCGGCGATTATGCAGTCATATTCGCCGGAATCCATTGAAATGCCTATTGAATCCCACTCTACCTTATGTACTTCAAGCTCCATGCCCATCTGTTCAGCAAGTTTTTTTGCCACCATAACGTCATAGCCGTAGGCATATCCGCCACCGCCGTAAATTTCAACGGCTGTATCACCGTTAGGAACTTCCGTACCTACCTGCGTCCAATTGAAAGGTGCATAAGCACACTCCATACCCACTCTCAGCACATTGCTTTCCGACGCGGAAGCGCTTCCGCCGGAAGCAGCCGAATTTTCCGCATTACCCGACGATGTATCCGAACAGCCTGCAAATGAGGAAAGCGCCATAATTCCTGCCGTAAGTATACCTATGGCTTTAAATAATCTTTTTACTTTCATAAAAATTCTCCTTTCAGTATTTGGGGGTGAAATTTATTTTTCTGCCGCTTCGCAAACAGCTTCTTTGATAATATCGAATGCTCTGTCGCAGTCGCCTTCGGTAATAATAAGCGGCGGCACCATTCTGATTATGTTTGAACCAATAGCTGTAATCAGAAGTTTTCTGTCAAAGCAGCCGTGTTTTACTTCAACAGCGTTTACTTTATCGTCAAACTCCACGCCTACGAGAAGTCCCTGACCGCGTACCTCCTTGATATGCGGAAGTGCGGAAAGTTTCTTCATGAAGTAATCGCCCATTTTCTTTGCATTTCCTGCAAGATCCTTTTCAAGCATTTCGGAAACTGCCGCATAGGACGCCGCGCAGCATACCGGGTGTCCGCCGAATGTCGTTCCGTGAGAACCCATTGTAAAGGCTTTTGCAACCTCCTCCGTTGCACAGATAGCGCCTATGGGCATTCCTCCGCCCATTGCCTTAGCCATTGAAACGATATCGGGCTTTATGCCATAATTCATATAGGACATTACAGCGCCTGTTCTGCACCAGCCTGTCTGGACTTCGTCAAGCAGGAGCAGCATATTGTTTTCGTCGCAGAATTTACGCAGTCCGGTCATAAATTCCATAGTCGCGGGATTAACTCCGCCCTCGCCCTGTACCGGCTCTATCATGATCGCAATGGTGTTGCTCGTGCAGGCGTTTTTGAATGCCTGAAGATCGTTATACGGAGCGTATGTAAATCCCGGGACCATTCCTCCGAAGCCTATCTGACAGGCATTGTCCGGCTGACCGGTCGCGCTCATTGAGCCAAAAGTTCTTCCGTGAAAAGAATTTTCTGCGGTAACGATATTGTAGCGGCTTGCTCCATATTTTTCAACACCGTACTTACGAGCCATTTTTATCATTGCTTCATTTGCTTCCGTACCGGTGTTCTGGAAGAATATCTTATCCATTCCTATAGCGGTACAGATCTTCTCCGCCAGAAGCGCCTGCGGAACGGTATAAGGGTAATTGAAAGACTGCATAAGTGTTTTAGCCTGATCGCAAACGGCGTTCACAACTCTTTCGCAGCAGTTTCCTACCGAGTTTACGGCAATTCCGGCATAGAAGTCAAGATACGGCGTTCCTTTCTCGTCATACATATAAACGTCCTTTGCGCTGTCAGCTATGAAATCAAAGCGTTCATAGGTCTCGATAATATATTTTTTTGCCTTTGCCTTGATCTCTTCGGCGGTAAAGCCTGTGTCTGCAAGCTTCATGACTATCATCTCCTAAAAAAACACAAAGACAACGATATCCTTTAAAGGACACCGTTGTCTTTTTGGGTTTATTATCTTGAACAATTACAGTATACCACTATGCAAGTTTTATGTCAATAACTTTCGCTTAATTTTGTCACTATGCACGAATTTCCCCGATAATACAAGTTTTTATATTTATGTATTTTATAAATTATAAAAATTTATGCAATTATTTTAATAAATAAATTCATATTATGTTTAGTATATTAAACAAAATGGTTATAAAAAGCAGCATAGTACCCTATGCTGTGAAAAAACATATAAAACTAACGCACGAATTACCATTGTTGATGTATTTATGTTCTTCCTCACAATTGAAGCGGAAAATTTCATTAGGTTCGATATTTTGTGTTTCCCGCCCCGTGTCAATGGTAAGTATTCCTTCAAGGACGGCAAGATATTCTCTTGTTCCTGCGCCATGACCTCCGCTGACATATACTCCTCCGGGAAGAATGTCTATCCTGTAAATTTCGATCTTCTTATTATCCTCATAGGGAAAACAAGTTTTTACCGTGTATTTTTCGCCCTCTTTTATCGGGAGAACGTCCGAAGTTCTTATAAGATATGATTCTTCCGGAGGTGAAGCTATCAGTTCGGTGAAATCTATCCGCAGACCGCTTGCGATCTTTCCGAGAACATTTATTGACGGATTTGCGCCGCCTTGTTCTATCTGATAAAGCATACTCTTGCTGACGCCTGTCTGTTCCGCAGCAGCGTCAAGGCTCATTCCCCGTGAAGTGCGTATACGGTTCAAATTCTTTGAAATATTGTAGCTGAGGTAATCCATGTTCTGCCTTCTTTTTTATTTATTGGATATATTATATCATAGCTTTCAGGAATATGTCAATATTCCAAATCTATACGCCGTTTGCTTTTGTCAAGAATGTATTTATCCGCTTACAAAAATCCCGTTTACCGATCAGCAGCAAACGGGATAATTTAATATTCGCAGATATTTATATTATGCTGAGCAGAACACCGGCAGCAACAGCCGAACCGATAACGCCGGCAACGTTAGGTCCCATAGCGTGCATAAGCAGGAAGTTTGTAGGATTTTCGCTTGCGCCAACCTTCTGGGATACTCTTGCCGCCATAGGAACGGCGGAAACTCCGGCTGAGCCTATAAGCGGATTTACCTTTCCCTTTGTGAAAACATACATCAGCTTTCCAAAGAGGACGCCTGCTGCTGTTCCTATGGAAAATGCTATAACACCAAGAACAATTACCTTTGCAAATGAAGCATTAAGTATCTTGTCTGCCTGTGTTGTAGCTCCTACGGAAACGCCGAGGAAGATCGTTACAATATTCATAAGCGCATTCTGAGCCGTATCAACAAGACGGTTGCAGACTCCGCTTTCCTTGAGAAGATTTCCCAGCATCAGCATACCTACCAGCGGAGCTGCGGACGGTACCAGCAAAGAAATTACTATTGTAACTGCTACCGGGAATATGATCTTTTCCGTTCTGGAAACAGTTCTGAGCTGTTCCATAACTACGGAGCGTTCTTTCTTTGTTGTGAGTGCTTTCATTATAGGCGGCTGTATAATAGGAACAAGTGCCATATATGTGTATGCAGCCAGAGCGATAGTACCTGTATCTATGGTATCGGTAGGCTTCAGCAGCTTACTTGAAACATAGATCGCAGTAGGACCGTCAGCGCCGCCTATGATAGCAATTGAGCCGGCTTCTGTGGGAGACATTCCAAGCAATGCCGCGCCTATAAAGGTAAAGAATATTCCTGCCTGAGCGGCAGCGCCAAGAAGAAAGCTCTTCGGGTTAGCGATAAGAGGAGAAAAGTCCGTCATAGTGCCTATGCCGAGGAATATAAGCGGCGGATAAAGCTGCAGCTTTACTCCAAGATACAGCAGGTCAAGCAGACCGCCGTTTGTAAGTACGTTGAGAACATCAATATGTCCTTCCTCGTTTATGATGAACAGATCGGGATTATACAGTCCCGAAAGCGGCAGATTTGTAAGAAGCATACCAAAAGATATCGGCAGCAGCAAAAGCGGTTCAAAATTCTTTGAAATAGCAAGATACATGAATACAAAGGAAATAAGTATCATTACTATTTCCTTCCAGCCGATTGCAGCAAATCCGCTTGTTTGCGCAAGCTCTGTAATGGCGTCCTTAAAAACTTCAAACATTTGGATCGGTTTCCTTTCTGAATAAAATTATAAAATCCTAAGAACGATCAAAAAGGTCTTGTGGCTTCTCTCAGAGCAGCCGAAGCCCATGCATTTCCGACAGGCGCTCCCTTAACGGCGCGGACGGATCTTACACGGTAAGCCTTACCCTCCGCAGCGCTCATCATAGCAACAGCCGCAGAGATCACCGCAATTATTTCGTCCTCGTCCTCGCTGTCTGCCGCAGGCTGGATCACCGGAGCGCTTTCTATCCTTGTTCCGGAGGCTGACGGTTTTGAAGCGGCAGCGGCTTTTTCCGCGTCCTTTCTCTTTTTGTCAATGCTTTTGAATATTGCTCCTATAATGTTTATAAATGCAATAAGCAACACCAGTCCGAGGAAAACGACTACCAGACCGGTAATTACCACTGCAAAAACATAAGATAATTCCATTTGCATTTCCATAGTAAAGTTCTCCTTTAAACAATATCTAATTTATTATAGCCTATTTCGGATAATTTTGCAATATATTTTTTGATAAAAAAATCACATTTTATAGATTTTTTTAAGGAATATTTATGAACACAGTAACAACACGGCTTTAAATCAATAATTAACAGATTTTTAAATAAAAATACACATAATTCTACTATTAATGACATAAAAAATGCGATATAGTGATATTATTAAATATTTATGAAGGGAGAACCTGTTTATGGTCGATATTTATCTCGGATATTTAAAAAGAATGTTGGACGCAATAATTACATTTATCCCCACTTTGCTGCTTGCAATAGTAATTTACATTGTAGGATTTTTCCTTAACAAGCTGGTACTGAACCTTTTTTCAAAGGGAACGGAAAAAACCAAAATGGACGAAACAGTCAAAAAATTCCTGTCCTCTGTAATAAAGATCGTTATAACATCGATCGTACTTATTATAGTATTGACTGTTCTCGGAATACCTATGACCTCTATAATCACCGTTCTCGGAACTGCCGGCGTTGCAGTAGGTCTTGCCCTTAAAGACAGCCTTTCAAACGTTGCAGGCGGAGTTCTCCTGCTCATAAACCGCACTATTAAAGTCGGAGATTATATTGAAGTAGGCGCATATGCAGGTGTGGTAGAGGAAATTTCCATACTTTTCACAAAAATAGTTACTCTTGACAATAAGGATATATACATTCCTAACGGTGTCGTTTCAACGTCTTCACTGATAAATTACAGCTCAGAAAGCGAACGCCGGGTTGATCTGGTGTTCTCTATCGCGCATGACTGCGACCACAAAAAAGCTATTGAAGCTATCAAGAGCGTTGCGGAGAAACACCCTCTTGTCCTTCAGGACAAAGAAATTTTCGTTCGTATCGGCGAACTTAATGCCAACGCCGTTAATTTGACCGTAAGAGTATGGACAAATAATGCCAATTACTGGGACGTTTACTTTGACATGATCCAGCAGGTAAAAGAAAAATTCGACGAAGAAAAAATCCATATTCCCTACAATCAGCTTGACGTTCACATGGTGGACAAGTCTTAAAAGCAGTAAAATATCCGGAGCGATAGTATCACTCCGGATATTTTTTCATGCTATGTCATAAAAATTACAGGGCTGCCAGAATGAAATGCTCCCCTTTTGTTAGACAATGTGGTATAATATAAATATACCGAAATGAAGTTTAACGAAAGGGGACATT
>CANQXX010000001.1 GCA_947627905.1 uncultured Clostridia bacterium | reverse complement strand
AAGCTTGATGTTATGTATTTAGGAAATCTCACATTAGCTATGATCTTTGATGCTATTTTAATGTGAACAGGTTCTAATTTAACAGAATTGCATTTTGGTCAAAATCAGATCAGTGATATCAGTCCGTTAGCTGATCTGCCTAATTTAACAAGATTGTTATTGGAGTACAACCAAATCAGCGACATAAGTCCGTTAAAAAATTTGACTAATTTAACACGATTGTACTTGAGTAACAATCAGATCAGCGATGCAGATATTGAAGAATTAAAACAGGCATTGCCAAATTGTGAAATATTCTGAATTAAAAACAGCGAGGGGAAATTTCCTCTCGCTGTTTTTCTCTTTTTGCATCGTTGGTGCAAGTGAAAAGTTTATGACAATTCCTCCGAAAGGGTAAGCCATTCGTCCTCGTATTCCGAACAGAGTTTTTTCATATCTTCAAGAGCGGCGCATTTTTCCTGCATTAGCTTGTAATCGGCGCAGACCTCCGGGTCGGCAAGCTCCGCCTGAATGACGGACATTTCCTCTTCAAGACGGGCGATTTCCTTTTCAAGCTCTTTTACACGGTTGCGTTTTTTTGCGTCGGCGGCACGCTGTTCCTTGGAACGGTACGCTTTTACGCTTTTTTCTTCCGCCAATTGACGTGCTTTTTCCTGTTTCAGAGCGTCCGCTTCTGCTTGCGCGGCGGCTTGTTTCTCACGCTTTACGGCGATGTAATCGTCAAAACCGCCGTTGTAGCTTTCAATGAAATTTTCGGTAATTTCAATAATTCTTGTTGCAATTTTATTGAGTAAATAACGGTCATGGGAAACAAAAATTATCGTGCCGTCGTATTCTTCAAGAGCCTGTTCAAGGACTTCCTTTGTGTCGATATCAAGGTGGTTTGTGGGTTCGTCAAGAATAAGAACGTTTCCCCGTTCAAGCATCATAATTGCAAAGCATAACTTTGCGCGTTCTCCGCCGCTTATTACTCCGACCTTTTTAAAGACATTTTCCCCCACAAGGTGGACGCAGCCAAGCAGAGAACGTATCTCCGTATCGGTCATAGTTCTGTATCTGGAATGTACCTCGTCCATAACTGTCTTGTTCATATCAAGCTGAGCATTTTCCTGATCGAAATATGATATTTTGACATTTTTCGTCCATTCGATACTTCCATGACTGCATGGTAATTTGTGCTGTATTATCTTTAAAAGCGTGGATTTGCCTATGCCGTTCGGACCGATTATCGCCAGTTTTTCACCCCGTTTAACATCAAAAGAGACCGACTCCACAAGAGTTTTCCTGTCGGCGGCTGTTCCCACGGAAATATCTGCATTTTTCACCGTAAGAAGATCAAACGGGGGAGTTATATCATACTCAAATTTGATTTTTGCGGACTTTTCATAAAGTACGGGCTTTTCGATAAGCTCCATTGATTCCAGTTTTTTGATACGGCTTTTTGCCATGCCGGAGGTTGTGGCGCGCACAAGATTTCTGTCCACAAAATCCTGAAGTTTTGCGATCTCTTCCTGTTGGGCTTCATATTCTTTCAGCTGACGTACAACGTCAGCTTTTTTCTGTACTGCAAATGCAGAATAATTGCCCTTGTAGCGTTTAAGAACGCCCCGTTCTATCTCACAAATAGAAGTCGTCAGCTTGTCAAGAAAATATCTGTCATGGGAAACTATCAGCAAAGCGCCTTTGTATTCCTGTAAATAATCTTCAAGCCACATGACCGTTTCAAAATCAAGGTGGTTGGTAGGCTCGTCCAGAATAAGCAGGCGGGGGTTTTCAAGCAGCAGCCTTGCAAGGGCAAGGCGTGTTTTTTCGCCGCCGCTGAGGGTTGATATTATCCTGTCGTAGGTTTCTGGCGGAAAGCCCATGCCGTTAAGGACTTTTGTAATATTCACATTCATTAGATAGCCGTCATTTGCTTCAAAATAAGCTGTTTTGTGCGAATATTCGGAGGAGATCTCCTCGAAAAGTTTTTCATCTTTCCTGATATCCGGGTCAGCCATGAGCCGTTCAAGCTCTCTCATTCTGTCCGAAACGGCAATAAGCTCCGAAAATACCGAACGCATTTCCTCAATTATCGTGCTTGAACGGTCAAGCCCGCTGTTCTGTTCAAGAAAGCCTATTGTCATTCCCTTTGTGCGTGAAATGCTTGCAATGTAAGGTTCAGGCTGTGTTTCCGGATCTTCACGTCCGGTAATTATTTTCAGGAGCGTGGATTTTCCGCAGCCGTTTATTCCTATAAGACCGATACGGTCGTTATCTTCGATAGTAAGTGAAATATTTTTAAGTATCTGATTGCCGTTATATATCTTGCTTATATTTTCAAGAGAAATTATCATCATATCACCTTGTACCGTTCCTAATAATAACCTTATTCATTATATATGAAAAAAGGCATTATGTCAAGGGAAACAGAGCTTTTCCGATAAAATGAGCTTACAATGTCAATGAAATTTTGTAACGTGTTTGCCGCCATTGCATAAAATGAACTATGAAAAGCCGACGGAAAGGCAAAAACCTTACGCGGTTTTCACAAATACATTATAATTTTTTATAAGGAGCGTTTTTTATGAACTGTGGATTTAATTTTGGAAATGGCAGCTGCTGCTGGATCATCATCATTCTTCTTCTCCTCTGGTTCTGCTGCGGCAATAATTCCTGCGGCAACAACAATTGCAGCAATAGCTGTAACAATGACTGCAACTGCGGCTGCTGAAAAATATCCGAATAAGGTATTCCTTACGGATAATGTGGAAGAGCCGGTCTGCTTCGGCAGATCGGCTTTATTCCGTTAAAAAGCAAACGCTCCGGCGCAAAGCGGCGGAGCGTTTTTCTGCATTTCAGGCACCTCCAGACGTAATTTAATGACTAACTTATTTGGGACAGCCGAAAAAATTCCCGGCGTTTAAGGGCCGTTTTTTTCAGGCGGCGAAAAGATCGAGGTGCGTTCATATTTTCTTTTAAGCGTTTGCAGCGCCTTTTTTTCTATTCTTGAAACGTAGGAACGGGATATGCCGAGCTGCTTGGCTACTTCTCTCTGCGTCAGTGGTTTGCAGCCGTAAAGACCGTATCTGTGCTTGATTATATCCTTTTCACGGTCATCAAGACATTCGTCAATAAATCTGTAAAGCTGTTCCGATTTTATGTTAAGATCTATTTTTTCAACTATTCCGTCGTCCTCGGCAATAATATCTATAAGGGAAAGCTGATTGCCGTCCTTGTCTACGTCTATTGGTTCGTCGAAGTAAACGTCTCCGGCTGATTTTTTCAGGCTGCGGAAGTGCATAAGTATCTCGTTTTCGATACACCTTGAAGCGTATGTTGCAAATCTTGTTTTTTTGGAATAGTCAAATGTTGAAACTGCTTTGATAAGTCCTATAGTTCCTATGGAAATAAGATCCTCCTGATCGGTAGTCGTGTTGTAATATTTTTTCATAATGTGAGCAACGAGACGAAGATTATGTTCTATTAGCTTGTTTCTTGCACTCTGGTCGCCCTCATGCATTTTGCGGAAACATTCTTCCTCCTCGGCAGGGGAGAGAGGCTTGGGAAAAACTCCTCCCGATTCGAGATGAAGCGCAAAAAATAAAAGGTTCTGAAGTGCAAGATCAATAAGTTCAGTAAACAAGCCGTTCATCTCCATCGGATTTTGTAAGGAATTTCTTTCCACAATAAAATGTATGCCGCCGGCTGAATGTCCTATTCCGAAAAAGTAATGACTGAAAAGTACATTCGATTACGGCAGAAATTCTGCTTTTTATATATGTATTGACAAAATCGCTATAATGCGGTATAATTTTTAAAAGCATTATTTTTTAGTATGCTTGCAGCTTATCTTGCCATGATAGGCGAACAATTTTAACTTCGGCAGGAATATGCCTGTCAGCTATGCAGCGGTGTATATCAGAAAATAAATTTATAATTGAAAGGAAGAATAATTTATGAAATTCAAAAAAATTCTTGCAGTATCAGCCGCGATATTAGGAATATTTTGTACGTCTTTGAACGTATGCGCCGATACTCTTGCCGAACACGACGGTTTGAAATACCGTGTTTCCGAAAGCGGTGAAGAAAGTTTATACACTGGCTGGACGAAAAAAGGCGGCGATCGTTATTATTACAAAAACGGAGAAATGAAAAAGAACTGCTGGATTACTGCCCACGGCAAAAGAAAATATTTTCTGCAGGCTGACGGGAAACGTGCAACGGGAAAAGTAACGATACAAGGCGAAACATATAAATTTGACGAGAACGGTGTTATTCTGCCAGATGAATGGGGACTTACCCTTACCGTAAATAACGTTACAAGAACAGGCTGTACGGTGGTATTTACGCAGTCCGGAGGAAACCCGACAGGCGAACTTGAAACCGGGGTCAGTTATATCGTTGAAGAATACAAAAACGGCAAATGGACGGAAGTTGCGCAAGTCCCAAGTGAAATTGACCGCGCTTGGGCAGATTTAGCCTGCGTACTGGAAAAAGACAGTTCAAGAGAATTTACAATAAACTGGGAATATCTTTACGGAGAACTGCCTTACGGGCGTTACCGCATTGGAAAAAATGTTAATGACTTTAGAAAAACAGCCGATTACGATTCAAAGATGTATTATGCGTATTTTGATGTTAAGCCTTCCGATCCCGAAGAAGTCATGACTGAAAAGTAAATTCGATAATGAATTATTTTATTGATCTTTGATGTGAAAAAGCGGCAGGAATATGCCTGTCAGCTATGCAGCGGTGTATATCAGAAATTAAATTTATAATTGAAAGGAAGAATAATTTATGAAATTCAAAAAAATTCTTGCAGTATCAGCCGCGATATTAGGAATATTTTGTATGTCTTTGAACGTATGCGCCGATACTCTTGCCGAATATGACGGCTTGAAATACCGTGTTTCCGAAAGCGGTGAAGAAAGTTTATACACCGGCTGGACGAAAAAAGGCGGCGATCGTTATTATTACAAAAATGGAGAAATGAAAAAGAACTGCTGGCTTAACGTCCACGGCAAAAGAAAATATTTTCTGCAGGCTGACGGGAAGTGTGCTACTGGTAAAGTAAAAATAAACGGTAAAATTTACATATTTAATGAAAACGGCGTTATAATGTCAGACAAGCAGGATTATGCTGTTGGAGTATCCGATGCGATACATTTGTCATTTGAAATGCGTTCTAAACCATATCCTGAACATTATGCCGGTTCATGGATAGAAGATAACATTTTGCATATTGCCGTTACCGATATGGACGAAGAGGTAACGAGCTTTTATTCCGGATTGACCGAAAACAGCGAATTTATTGAATTTGAACAGAGAAAATATTCTTTAAATGAACTTAACAAGGTTAAAAAAGCACTTGCAGCCGAGTGGGACAAAAAGTATAAAATTACATCATATTATGTTGATGAAAAGGAAAATACCTGTGTCTTTGAAGCAATTGAAAGTGAAGTTCCCAAATTGATAGATGATCTTGGATCAAACAGGATCGCCAAGATACTATCTGACATTGATCCTGAATTTGATGCAAGCGCTGTTGTTATCCAAACGGGCGAATATGCACATCTGGACTGAGTTTTATTTTTCAGAAAAAAAACAGACAGGCAGAAACATAAAAATTTCTGCCTGTCTTTAATTTTTTATTAAAAATTCAGCTTATCTCGTAAAGGAGATCCTGATAAAGTCCGTTGTAATCGGTCTTTTGCTCTTTGATGAACGCTATTGCCGCTCTTGGGTGACGGTTGAACGCTCCCGTGAGCATATAAGGAACATCATAACCCCATACCGAACCTTTTTCTCTTTCTTCGGCAATGTATTTTTCGATGAATTTAAGAGTAGGTGTAAGTTTGTAATTAGGGTTTTTAAGGAAGCTGAGCATCTGCTCCATAAAGCAGTTTCCTGCGCCTCTGCCCATGCCGCTCATAGTTGCGTCAACATAGCTTGCGCCGCAGGCAATGCCTTCAATAGTGTTTGCAAATGCAAGCTGCTGATTGTTGTGCATATGCAGTCCTACCTTTTTGCCGACTGCTTCGGCGGCATTGCAGTATTCATATGCCAGCTTGCGGAGCTGTTCAGGATAAAGCGAACCGTAGCTGTCAACAAGGTAAATTACATCAACTGGACTTGCACATACAAGCTCAAGAGCCTTTGCAATGTCTTCCTCGCGGTTTGAGGAGATAGCCATGATGTTTACCGTTGTTTCATAGCCGAGTTCATGACAGTATTCTATCATTTCCAGAGCGCCGGGCATCTGGTGTGTGTATGTTGCGATACGGATAGTGTCGATAACGCTGTCTTTTTTGGGAATGATATCCTTGCGGAAATCGCAGCGGCCTACGTCAGCCATAACGGTAAGTTTAAGATCGGTATTGTTTTCGCCTACAACGGCGCGGATATCCTCTTCTTCGCAGAATTTCCATTTGCCGAAATCTTCTTTGTTGAAAAGCTCTTTGGAAGCCTTATATCCAAATTCCATATATTCAATTCCGGATCTTACATTTGTTTCATAAAGAGCCTTGATAAATTCGTCCGAAAAGCGGAAATCATTTACCAGACCGCCGTCTCTTATAGTGGCGTCCAGCAATTTGATATCCGGTCTGTAGGAAAGAAGATCTCCCTTTTGTGCTGCCATAATTATTACTTCCTTTTAATTTAATGATTTAAAGATTTTATGTCACAATGCGCTAAAGCGCAGCGGACAATCAAAAACTTCGCAAAATGCACTTGCGAAGTCAAGTGGCACCCCCAGCGAGAATCGAACTCACAACTAACCCTTAGGAGGGGTTTATTATATCCATTTAACTATGGAGGCATAATGATATTATAACATATCATTTATTAAATTGCAATAGCTTTTTTGGGAAAATATTTTTACCAAACGCAAGAACATATGTACAATATTGCTGAAATATAAGTGAAAAATTTGTTCTGATTTTTGCGGTAAAACTATTTACAAAACAATTGTTCTGTGCTATCATAATATAAGAACATATGCCGGGATAGGAGGAATATATGTGAAACTTGCCGAAAAACTGAATATCCTTGCCGCTTCGGCAAAATATGACGCAGCCTGTACTTCCAGCGGCGTTGACCGTTCCGGAGAGGGCGGCATCGGGAACGCATCATCATGCGGAATATGTCACAGCTTTGCAGGGGACGGCAGATGTATTTCTCTTTTAAAGATACTTATGACGAATTATTGCCTGTTCGATTGTAAATACTGCGTAAACAGGCGCAGCAATGACGTCAGGAGGGCAAGGTTCACCCCTGATGAAATAGCCGACCTTACTATCGGATTTTACAGAAGAAATTATATAGAAGGATTGTTCCTCAGCTCCGGGATAATCCAAAGCCCGGACTATACCTGCGAACAGCTTATTGAAACATTGTCCATACTGCGGAACAAATACAATTTCAGAGGATATATCCATGCAAAGGCTATACCGGGAGCCGATCCGGAGCTGATAAACCGCCTCGGCATACTTGCCGACAGGATAAGCGTGAATATCGAGCTCCCGTCAAAGGAAAGCCTTGCAGCGCTTGCGCCGGACAAATCTAAAAACTCCATTCTCCTGCCCATGGGACATATCAGCGGGAGAATACGGGAAAATAAGTATGAGATAGTGAAATATAAGTCAGCACCTAAATTTGCTCCAGCCGGTCAAAGCACGCAGATGATAATCGGCGCTACTCCGGACAGCGATTATCAGATACTACGACTTTCCGAAGCAATGTATAAAAAATACAGCCTGAAAAGGGTCTTTTATTCGGCGTATGTTCCGGTAGGGGATCAGAAGCTGCTTCCTCCGGCAGGAACAAAGCCGCCGCTTCTAAGGGAGCATCGTCTGTATCAGGCGGACTGGCTGCTGCGGTTCTACGGCTTCCGGGCTGAAGAACTGTTAAGTGAAGATCATCAGAATTTCGATCCTATGCTTGACCCGAAATGCAACTGGGCGATCAGTCATCTTGAATATTTTCCTGTGGAAGTAAACAGCGCGGAATATGAAATGCTCCTGCGCGTTCCGGGGATAGGTGTCCGTTCTGCGCAAAGGATAGTTACCGCAAGGCGTCAGGCAAAACTGGATTACAAGGATCTTAAAAAGCTCGGAGTAGTCCTTAAAAGAGCTGTGTATTTTATCCTTTGCTGCGGAAAGCGTATGGACGGTCTTATAGTTACCGAAAGCGGGATAATGCGTCAGCTGGCATCCGAAAGCATGGTCAAGGAGTATGATGATAAAAGTTTTTCTGATATGCAGATATCTTTTTTTGATCCGGAAAATACAGTTCCTACATTGGAGGACAGGGTAAAATGCTTGACGGGAGAGATATGATATATTGTTATGACGGAACTTTTGACGGTCTTATGTGCTGCGTTTTTGAAAGTTTTCTTAAAAAGGAGATACCGTCTGATATTCTGCCTGACGAACCGGAGCAGCTGAGCTTATCGGAAATAAAATATATTGAAACGAATACTGCATACTCGGAAAGAGTTATAAGAGGGATATCGAAAAAGATCTCCTCAAATTCTCTTTTATTTGTCAAGCAGGCTTTCCTGACATATATTCCAAATAAGGATATTCTTATTCTTGATTATATAAGAAAAGGTATCAGATACGGAAGAAGAATTGAAAAAATGCTTTCAGACGATACTGTGAACGCTCTGAATAAAGCGGTATATCATTGTACGCATGAAGCTCATCTGCTGAAAGGATTTATACGGTTTTCAGATCTCGGAGGATATCTTGCGGCAGTAATAAGCCCTAAAAATAAGGTGATACCGCTTATTGCCGATCATTTTGCAGACAGGCTTGGAAATGAAAATTTTTTTATTTACGACAGAACTCACCGCATGGCTTTAGTTTATTTTGAACATCGCGCGGAAATTATTGAGAATATAGATTTTGAAATGCCTTCCGCAGACGATTGTGAAAAAGGCTTCCGTATGTTATGGCGTGAATTTTACGATGCCATTGAAATTCAGGAAAGAAAAAATCCGCGCTGCCGAATGAATAATATGCCAAAGCGATTCTGGGAAAACATGACCGAAATGAACCGAACGGATATTGAGTTTTCCGAAAACTCAATGATAGGAGAAAATAATGTTCTTATGATAGAATAAAATGCTTATTTACTTATACTTGCCATAGATAATGATAAAGGATATGCACGTTCTGCGCAGCATATCCTTTATCATTTTATGTAATTAACTGGGAATGGACCTTCCTCTGTACTTGACAAGCAAGGCTGTAATGTGGTAATATAATAATGTATTCAAAGATCTGTAAAGGGGAATCTGCCGTATGAGCCTTGTGAGCTTCATAAATGTAAAAAAGAGCTTCGGAAAAGAAGCCGTGCTTGATAATGTGAGCTTTTCTCTTGAGCAGGGCGGGATATACGGATTTATAGGAAGAAACGGAAGCGGAAAAACCGTTATCTTCAAGCTGATGTCGGGTCTTTTGCTGCCTGATTCGGGAACTATACTTTATAAAGGCGAAAACCTTTCCAAAAAAAGAAAATTTATTGACTCGCTGGGCATAATGATAGAAACTCCGGGCTTTATTCCTCACTACAGCGGCATGAAAAATCTTAAGATCCTTAATTCATTAAGCTCGTCGCCGGTACCGGACGAACAGATCCGCGCCCTTGTTTCACGGCTCGGTCTTGACCCGAAGAACCGCCGCCCGGTGCGTACATATTCCCTTGGAATGAGGCAGAAGCTCGGTATAATACAGGCTGTCATGAATGATCCGGAGCTTATTATTCTTGACGAACCTATGAACAGCCTTGATACAAATGCGGCAAACGAGGTCAGAGGGCTTCTTGCAGAGCTTAACGGTAAAGGAGCTACTATAGTTATGGCAAGTCATATTCCGGAAGATATAGAAACCTTGTGTACTGATAAGTTTATTATTGATAACTGCACGGTAAGGAAGTGCGAATGATGAAATTCCTGAAAACCGATCTGAAAAGAGCTTTTTCCGAGCCGGCATTTTTCCTTGGAGCAATACTTGGGATCATATCTCTTTTTGCTCCGGCGGCTTATTTTATGCTCACGGACGCTGCCGCGGACGGGATCTACAGCCGCGCTCAGTCTCTTGTGCTTCCTTTTGCTGCTCCTTTGCTTGCGGCTATGCCTTATTCGACAATGATAATGCTTGAAAAGGAAACGCATTACAGGACAATGATGAATGCAAAATTTCAGGGTAAAAGCTATGAATTTATAAGGCTTCTGGTATGCGGTATATCCGGAGGAGCCGTGTTGTTCGTACCTCAGCTTTTGCTGTTTGTTTTTTGCGCAGTTTCAGGACAGATAGACGATATACCTTTACGGGCGAGGGAGCTTGTTCTGCCGGTATGCTTCGGAGTGGGCTATGCTATATTTTCTTATGGACTTACGTTTGTGAACAGGCAGAGGTATATCCCTACAGCAATACCGCAGGTAATATATCTGTTTTGTGTGTATGCATTTCCTCATCTGAAGCTGGAACGCTTTTATCCTCCTCTTGATATTTCTCCTGCCATATATGGCGGAGAGCTTTCTTTGGACAGGTTCGTTATCCCGGCAACGCTGACATTAGCCGGGCTGGTACTTACTTTTGCGGGGATAATATCCGGCAGAAGCAGGTCAGAACAATAAAAATCGAAAGGAGAATCCGGTGATGAAAATACTGCGCAGCGCTGCATTCGGGCTTTCTGAGCATATTCCGGCGGCAAGGTGGTGCCTTTCACTGGCGGCAGTTGCTTTTGCGGCTGCGGTAAGCGTGAGCCGATATATTGATCTTGCGGATACGGCAGCATTTTCTTCATTTGAAACGCTTTTTATGATAATGACCGATCCGGTCAATATAGTTTTTATATATCTTCCTGCATATCTTTTTGCGGTATGCGGTATAATGTTTGTCAGTGGTTTCGGAGGTATCGAAGTGCTTCGCTGCCACAGCCGTTCCGACTGGCTTAACGGGAAACTGATAGTCTATGCCGTAAATACATTGGTATTTATGGCGGCTGTAATGATAATAAATTTTGTGGTTTGTTCAAGATCATTCTTTTTCAGTAATGTCTGGAGCAGCGGATTTGTAGGATTCAGGGCAATGATGGGAAATCCTGCTTCGGATTTTGCCTCTTCGCCTGTGCCGACGCTGACATTTGCTTCAATGGCGGTGCTGATGTTCTACTTCTTCTGCGGAATGGTAAATATGCTGGCGTCTATTGTTTCCGGACGTGAATCGGCAGCGCTGTTTATTTCCCTGATAGCAGGAATAGGCGTAGGAATGATGAATACTATGATATATTCCAATGACGCCGAAAGTCAGCTTATCAGATGTGTTGTTCTTGCGGCAGCTTCGCTGGCGGTATATGCTTTGTGCCTTGCGGCTATGAGCAGGAAAGATCTTACACGCCGTTCGGGATAATTTTTGAAAGGACTGCTATGTTTAAATTTTTTAAGATAATTTTTATTGTGCTCTTCGGGGCAGTATGTCTTGCGGCGGCTTCGGATTTTGCCGAAAAATATGCGGCGGAAAAAGCCGGAAAAGAGCAGACTCTTGCCGAAGCGGTAATGAAGAGCCGGCTTGAAGAAGAAATAAAAAAAGCTGAGGCTGAGGCAGCAAAAGAGCTTGAGGAGCAGGGACATATTCTTGTTACAGAACAGCTGGAAACAAAGCCTCAGACTACTGCGCCGGTGAGTACATCTGTGACCAAACCTGAAACTACGGTCACGGAACAGGAAACCACATCAGAGACTGCTGTTTCCGAAACGGAAATTACGGAGACGGAAACTTCCTTGACGGAGACTTCTGCAGCTAAGGATGAGATAAAGACCGATTTTACGCGCGGTGGACTTCTTCCGGAAGATAGGAGCAGCGTGCCGCTGCGTTCTATGTTTGCTCTTTCCGAAAGCGAAAAAAATACGGTCATGGATTTCCTTATCGAGCATTATTTCCTTGACGGATATAAATACAGCAACGAGGAAACAAGACCGGAGCTGAAAGAAAAAAAACGCATGGCTGCTGAAATGGAGAGCGGCGTTATCGAAACGGTCAATATGCTGTTCGACAGTATGGATATGAGCGATATATCATCAATGCTTTCTGCCGATTACGGGAAAATGAAAGATGATGTTTCGGATATCCGAAGTGAATTTGAGGAAAAATATTCTGACGCATACTCTTACGGAGAAAATTTCGGCAAAATGTATGACGACAGTCTGAAATATTTTGACAGACTGATAAAGGCTATAGAAAATCTGGAGAATACATCAAAACAGTACAAGGAAGCGTCAAATCCGCTTCTTGCGCTCGGACTTCTTACAAGCAGTATTGATGATGTGATAATTCCTGAAATAATGGGAGTTCTTGAACAGTCGTTTGACCTTGTTGAAGTTTCTCAGGAAATTTTTCTTGAGGGCACACAGGGAGCTCAGCTCCTGACAAGGGACGAGGTAAAGGCTGTAATATCAAATCCGGGACTTGTTTTGCAGAATTAAGGAGGATAAAAATGAACGAGAAGATCAGTATTCTTATCGGCAATATCGAAAAGGTCATAGTAGGTAAGCGCGAAACTATTATTCAGGCAGTTGCGGCGCTTCTTACAGAGGGACACGTCCTTGTAGAAGATGTCCCCGGTGTGGGAAAGACCCAGCTTGCGGCTGCTCTTGCAAGATCCGTGAACGGAACTTTCAGCCGTGTGCAGATGACGCCGGATATAATGCCGTCGGATATCACCGGATTTTCAATGCTTGACCGTGAAAAAGGCGATTTCAATTTTAAAAAGGGCGCTGCGTTCTGTAATTTTCTGCTTGCAGATGAAATAAATCGTGCTTCGCCTAAATCCCAGTCCGCTCTTCTGGAAGTAATGGAAGAACATCAGGTCAGCGCAGACGGCGTTACTTATACGCTTCCGAGACCATTTATGGTACTTGCGACGCAGAACCCTGTTGAAACGTATGGAACATATCATCTTCCCGAAGCGCAGATGGACAGATTTATAATGAAAATAAGCATGGGCTACCCTACTGTATCCGAAGAACTTTCTATACTTGAAAGAAACGAGTATGAAAATCCTATATCCAAGATTTCTGACGTACTTGATACGGAAGATATAATCGAACTTCAGGAAAAAGTAAAGAAAGTTGAAGCAGCAGAAAATGTAAGACAGTACATACTTGCCATTGTGAACGCTACACGAAATGACGAGGGCATAAAGCTGGGAGTAAGTCCGCGCGGAAGTATTGCTCTGTATAAAACGTCAAAAGCGCTTGCTTTCATAAAAGGCAGAGAGTATATAACTCCTCAGGACGTAAAGGATTGCTGTGTATGTACTCTGGCGCACAGACTTATGCTTTCTCCGAAAGGCAAATCCATGTATGATACTCCGGAAAGAGCAATGGAAAATATTATGAACAGGGTAGCAGTACCCACCGAGTGAGGTGTAACTATTGATCTCAAAGGTCATACTTTATCTTATGGCAATAGGATTCGGACTGTTTTTTGCGCTTTATATGTCGGCGTCGGTCGGTTGGGTATTTGTGTATACGCTTGTATTAGCGCCTGTTTTTTCTTTTGGCGTGACACTTTTCTTCAAACTTACGCACAAGATAAGGATAACCGTAGATGTTGACCGCAGTATGCTTTATAAAGGAGAAACCGCAACGCTCAGGGTAATTGCCGAAAATAAAAGCATATATCCTGTACCGGCTGTAAAAATAAAGCTTTTTCTTCCCAAAAACCTTACATATCAGGAAAATGCGTCAAGCTGTGTGATAAGCATACCTCCGCGTTCTGTTTCGGAGATAAAGATAGAATATAAAGCAAAGGTCTGGGGAATTTGCCGTATCGGCGCAGAATCTTCGCAGCTTTATGATTATATGGGATTTTTCAGATTTTCTATCCCTTGTGAGAATGCCTGCTGTGAAATAAAAATTTTCCCTGATGTCCCTGATATACCCGGCGATTCTCCGCTGCTTCGTTCTGCGGCTGAAAGAGCAAGGTATTTTGATGATTCAGAGGAAACCAAGGAAAATGACGGGTATTCCAATTTCGGAGGTATGCCCGGATATACGCACAGGGAATATACTGAAGGTGACCCGATCCGCAGGATAAACTGGAAGCTTTCATCAAAAAGAGATAAATACATGATCCGTCTTGATGATGAAGTAGAGACGATACAGCAGACTATCGTCCTTGACCCGTGCGGAGGAAATGATGTTTTTGAAAATGAACGTGCTGTTGAAGGTATGCTTGCGGCTTCTCTCGGACTTCTGAAATGCGGTTTTGAATCTACGATATACTGTGTTTTCAACGGAGTTTTTGAAGCCATTGAAATATCGGATACCGCCGATATTCTGGCATTGCAGATAAGGTTTGCAGATTACAGATTTTCAGAAGGATATAACAGTACAGCTCAAACCGGCGAAAGGATACCGTTAAGTCTGATATCCGGGAGCGGGAAGGGGATAATACTGTACACTCCATTGTTTGACAGAACGCTGGACAGTGAGATCGCAGCGGCTGAAGCGGTCGGAATAACAACTATCGCAATAAGCTCGGATTCCGTTTCTTCCGGAAGCGCATATCAGGTCTGGAGACTGAATGAGGATTATTCGGCAGACCTGATAGGATAATAGAATATGTTTGATCTTAATGATAATAACGTTCCGTTTGAAAAACGCTTGTATAAAGTATTCCTTTGACCGGAACGATATTTTTTTCTTTGAACAGTCCGGATATCGTTACAAATCGGTAGCCTTCTTCTTTTAGTTTTGGGATTATCATATCTATGGCTTTTACGGTGCGGAAATTTCCTTCTGCATCGTGCAGGAGAATAACTATACCGTCCTTTGTCTGGGCAATTATCCTGCGGAATCGTTCCTCGGCTGAAACTTCGTCGATGTAGTCCTCCGCTCCTACTCCCTGAATGAATGTCATTCCTACAGTATCAAACATAGTTTCGTTTACGGCTATGTATGGCGGACGGAAAAATCCCGGGCGCTTTCCGACAGCTTTTTCTACTGCATCTGAGGTGAAATTTATTTCTTCCGCTATTTCTTCGGCGGACATTTTGGTCATGTCCGAATGTGTACGGGAATGATTTTGGATCTCGCAGCCTATGCTTACTGCGCGGCGCATTACTTCCGCTGTTCCATCGTCAATATTATTGCCGCATACGAAAAAACTTGCCGGAATATTGTATTTTTCAAGAATATCAAGAACTTCCGGCGTTGTTGTCAGATTAGGACCGTCGTCAAACGTCAGGGCAACTATCTTTTCGCTGTTCATAAAAAGACCTCCTTATGCTTCTGGTTTTTCATTTGATATGATTTGAGTATCCGCCGAAGAATATTTTTTGATAAGTCTTTTCCGGCAAACAAAATATGCCGGTATAAGAAACAGATCGGCTAATATCCACGCTGCAGGGGAAGAGAAGCAAGCTGCTGCAAAGCCGTAAATATTGACCATATATGCAACGCCTGCTCTGGCTGCCATTTCCATAACCCCGGCAAATGTTGCAGTAGGGGAAAATCCCATTCCCTGAATAAAGAAACGCACGATATTTACCAGCGCAAGCGGGAAATAGAACGCTGAAAGTGTAGTCAGATATTGCTTTACTAACGGAAGCATGAAACGGCTGTCCTCATCAAGGAATATCATTGCAAGGTGATCTCCTGCAAGGAAAAGCACCGCAAAAGCAAATACGGAGTAGACCAGTCCCAGCAGCGTACACGCTCCGATCCCCTGATTGAGACGCTCCCACTTTTTAGCGCCAACGTTCTGTCCGGCATAGGTAGCCATAGTGGAACCCATTGCATCAAACGGACAGCACATGAACATTGAGAGCTTGTTTGCTGCCGTGATCGCCGTAACATATGTCTCACCAAGACCGTTTACCGCCGTCTGCAAAACAACGCTGCCTATTGCGGTTATGGAATATTGCAGACCCATAGGAAGCCCCATTGTACACAGTCTGCCGATGTGGCTTGGACTGAACCTCCATTCGTCCTTTTCGGGTTTCAGTATAGCGTAGCCCCTGCATATTCTTTCAAGACAGCCAAAACCCGAAACGAACTGTGCAATGACCGTTGCAAGCGCTGCGCCGAAAACGTCCATGTCAAAGCATACGATAAAAATGATATCCAGAATAATATTTATTATAGAGGCGGTGACAAGCCAGCTTACCGGAGTTTTGCTGTCGCCGAGGGAACGGAGTATGCCGGCTGTCATATTGTATAGAAAATACCCGGGTATTCCTGCGAATATGGTAAATATATAAGTATATGCGCGGTCAAAAAAATTCGGCTGGGTATTCATTATAGTAAGTATGTCGCTGCAGAAGATCAGAGTAATTGCTGTAATGACCGCAGCAAAAATAATGCACAGCCACAGAGAATTGGTAATATATTTTCTTAGCTGTTTGAAATCTCCCGCACCGTAGGACTGTGCAACGGGTATGGCAAAACCGTTGCATATCCCCATAACAAAGCCTATTATAAGAAAATTTATCGAACCGGTACAGCCGACTGAACCGAGAGCGTTTCCTCCGAGGAAACGTCCGACTATAGCAGTGTCAGCTGCGTTGTAGAATTGCTGAAAAAGAAATCCGAAAAGCAGAGGGACGCCGAATCCCAGAATGAGCTTTATCGGCTTGCCGTTTGTCAGATCCTTGGATGACGCCATAAAACCGCTCCATTCATATGTAATTATTCAAATAATTTTCTTAATTATAGTGCGGTATATACAAAATTACAATGTAAAATTTGGATATATTTTTTGAATTTTTTTATTTTTACAGCTTTTACGGCAGAAATCGCCGAAAACCATTGTGTTTTGTGGAAAATGATGTATAATTAAAATATAAAAAAGAAACCATCGGATTTCCGATGGTTTCAAAAAATGGAGTTGCAATTAATCAAAATTACTATCAAAATTGGTGTCTGTGTATTTCATGCCGCTGTTTGAGCGCTCAAATGAGATTTTTGCTGATCCATTATTTAAATATGGTACGGTCCAAAAAACAGCAAGTTCTTGAATTTCTGGCATATCATCATACATTCTTGCAGCCATGTCGGAACTATAAAGATCTAACATTTTCTTTGATGTATTACCGCTGTTTTTTTGATTCCAAGTAAGATAAACCATAGCAATATAATCTTCGTCGTCATCAGTGCCGAGATTTTCATTTAATGTAATACTGTCAAGTTCTGTATATGTATAATTTTCATCAATATATTCTTTAACTTTTTTTTCAACTTTTTCTTTTTCAAGATCAGCTTTATTGTAATCCATTGTCGTAATAATAGATTCTGTGTGATTATCAGTATCATCATCTCTGAATATAGTATTGTTATATTCAGTAGTAGAAGTTATTGTACCATCGTCAGCAGAAAAAGTAAACAATGCACTAACAACTTTATTGTTGCCAATATTAGAATCTTCTACTATGGAACCTATCATGTATTCACCGTTTTGACCGATAATTTCGCGTACAGCATCTGATTGTAAGGTTGGGATACTCATAGATATAGTAAGATCATATTCTCCTGATAATGATTTACCCTTATTTGAAAAAGCATCGCTTAATGCTTTACCGTTTGAAATAGTTACCTTAGTTTGTGCTGTGAAATGATCATCAGTATTGTAATTGCCACGTCTTAATGATAACATTAGAACTGTTTCATCAGGAAGATTTGTTTCAATGTAAAATCTTGCTTTGCCAGATGTCATTAACGCTTTGGCATTAATGTATACATCAAGTTCACTTGGAATGATGTTGTTGACGTCATCACTATCTGTATTAACAATAGTATCAGATTTTGTTAACGTTGTTTCATCCCCAGAAGTTTCCAAAATTATTTCTGATACTGAAGCACTCGTTTCTTCGTTATTGTTCGTGTCATATGTACTGCTTTCGCAAGAACAAAGCATTGCGGCTGCAATCAATATTAATATTGCTATTTTTGATTTTTTCATTTAAATATCCCCCTGTTGATACGATACTAAATTTATTAATGTAACATTTTGTTACATTGTATTATTTATTGTGCTTTTATTATATCATATAACAGAACCATACATATATAGATGATGTTAATTTTTTGTTAATATATGATGTATTATATTTCTTATACCGTTGTAATTTGTTATAATTAGTACGAAGATCTCTATGAAAGGAAGTACTTTATGAAAAAATTTATTTCGGCATTTGTTTCAATGCTGCTTGTCATTTCTCTTACCGCCTGCGGAAATTCCCAAAACAGTGAAACGGAGAATACTTCCGCCGCTTCGGAAACCACTGCTTCTGCGGCGGAAACTGCTCAGAACGAGGGCTTTACAGTTGACGGAACAAAACTCCTTGACGCTAACGGAAACGAGTTCGTTTTCCGCGGGATAAACCATGCTCATTCGTGGTTCAGGGATAAGGATACAACAGCTCTGGACGCCATTGCTGCAACTGGAGCAAATTCCGTGCGGATAGTTCTTGCAAACGGTATCCAGTGGCAGAATGACGATACCGATACCGTAAAAAATCTTATACAGATGTGCAGAGACAGAAAACTTATCGCAATAGTTGAAGTTCATGACGGTACCGGCGACGACAGCACAGAAACTCTCGACAAGATAGCCGATTACTGGATAGAAGTAAAGGATGCTCTTATCGGGAACGAGGACTGCGCTATCCTCAACATTGCCAACGAATGGGTAGGAACATGGGACAGCAAAAAATGGCGCGACGGCTATGTTTCGGTAATTCCGAAGATCCGCGAAGCAGGTATCAAGAACACTATCATGGTAGATTCAGCAGGCTGGGGACAGTACGGAAAATGTATACAGGACTTCGGACAGGAGGTTTTTGATTCCGACCCGTTAAAAAATACGATGTTTTCCGTCCATATGTACGGAACTGCCGGAAAGAATGAAAACACGATAAGCTCAAATCTTGAGGGTGCAACATCGCAGAACCTTTGCGTATGCGTAGGGGAGTTCGGATATAACCATTCCGACGGTGATGTAAAAGAAGAATATATCATGCAGTACTGTACCGAAAACAACATCGGATATTTAGGCTGGAGCTGGAAAGGCAACGGCGGCGGTGTGGAATATCTTGATATTGCCAACGAATGGGACGGCTCAGTGCTTTCTCCCGATTGGGGCGAAAACCTCATAAACGGCACAAACGGCATAAAAGAGACTTCAAAGATATGCAGTATATTTGAATAAAAACAGATCGCGTACCGGAAATTTATCCGGTACGCGATCCTGCTGTAAGGAAGAATTTTATGAAAATCACTTTGCAGTATTCTGATTATTTATAATGTAGTCGTATATTATCTGCGCGGCTTCCGCACGGGTAATATTTTTTTCTCCGCCGAACTTTCCGTTTTCACCTTTAAGGAATCCCTTTGAATAGGCAATTGCGATTGCACCTATGTTTTCGTTGCTGCTCTTTACGTCGCTGAACGGCGTTTTGTAAATTCCTTTAAGCTCTGCATAACTGCCGAAACCGCTTGCTTTTGCAAATATCACGGCTGCCTGTTCGCGTGTGATATATTTTGAAGTATCCGCTTTTGTGGAATTTTCCGATGAAACTTCTTCCGGAACTAAGACTTCCTCATTAGCAGCCACTCCACCGTTAAGCGCGGAATAAAGAAGCGTCTCAAATTCCTGATATTCTATATTGTCATTCGGACGGAATTTTTTATCCTTGGAAAGCATTGCGCCGTGTCTTTGCAGTTCAAGGATCGCCTTTTCCTGCGGTATGCCTTTTATGTCGGTGTATTTTATTTTTCTTGTGTCAACGCTTTCGTTTCGGTCCTCACCGCTCCATGTGCAGAGTTTTCCGGTCTTTGCATTGATATAGAAACTGTCCATCTGATAAAGGAGATAAGTTTTTACCTTGCCGTCCTTAGATATCCAGCCGTCATAGTAATAATCGAAGTCCTGCTGTTCGTAAAGCTTTGCAAAGGCTTCATCAGTTGAAAGAATGTCAGCCGACGGGAATTTAACATCTTTTGTGTGGCTAAAGTCGTAATATGTTACAGTTCCCTCAGAGTCTACACTAACATAGATTTTGTCGCCGTAAACCTGAATACCGTTTACATAACGGTTGTAAATAAACTCTCTTGATGTTTCGTAATATTCGTTATTTTTGCCCCATGTCTCAACTGGATCGCTGTTTGACTTGTCGGACTTGTATCCGGAAATTATATCCTTTGCATAAGTTTTTGCAGCACTGTCCGCAATGGATTTTGCCTTTGAAACATCGAGCTTAGGCAAATCTCCGGATCTGCCGTATTTGCTGATGTAGATAACATTTCCGGTTTTTGCGTTTATCTGAACGCTGATATTTTTATATCCTTCGTATGTATCTTGTAGTTTGCTTTTTACACTAAAATTAATGGACATATAATAATCCGGTTCTTTTTCCTTTTCTTTGCTGTCAGAATTTTCCGCCGTTGTAAGGGGAACGGGTCTGTCGTTCGTTTCGTCGGAATAAATGTTATAGCTTTTTATTTCGTAATCGTCGGTAAGAGCGGCAAATTTGTCTTTTTTGAGCTGTTCAAAAGCCTTTTCCGGAGTGATGAGACTTTTGTCGATCTCTATTTTTTTAAGCTCCGCCTCGGTAAAGGAAACGCCGGCGCCTCCGTCAAGAGGAGCTTCTTCTACTTCTGCGCTGTCTGCAGCGGCATTGTCATAATATCCGCCATATCCGCCGTAATAGGGTGTGCCTCCTTCCGCCTCGTTCATATCCTCCCATATGGTGGACTTTTCACCTGTGAAAGCGTCGATCTCGGAATTAAAACCAGGTTCGTAAACTATGCGGGCTGTTTTTTTGTTTGTGTTGTAATCGGTGGAAATTTTATAGTAGGGAGTAAGTTTGCAGAGTGACTTGTAGGCTTCTTCTATTTCCTTTTCTGTTTTTGCTTTTTTTGGAGAGTCAAAACTTGCATTTTCCCACCAATTTGCAGAGAAAGAAATTAATTCGCCGGTATTTTTGTTTATGGTGACCGCGCCGTAATTTGATGTTACGGGAATGTTATTTTCGTATCTTGTAAATGACACATTTACATTGTCATCGTTGATACTCAGATAATCTATTTCAAATTTTACCTTGTCCTTGAAGGACGGATCAAGCTGATAAACATATTCCTTTGCTTTTGCAATTATCTGATCGTTTGAAAGTTTTGCAATGCTTGCGTTTCTGTAATATCTGTTGCTGCTGTCATAATAATTGTAATATGTTATTATGTTGCCCACTACGTTGACTTCCAGTCTTGGGGAATATTCATCTTTTTTGTGCCATGTGAAATTATATACCTTTGTCTTGTAGCTTTCGTTTGTGCTGTACTCAAATTCCGTCAGTTCGTCGGGGATCTTGATACGTTTTTTTACGGTGGTAAGTGCGGTCTGCAAATCGGTGTCGCTGGTTGAAGATGTGGTGCTGCTGTCCGGAACGGCATAAATGCTCATCGGCATTGCCGCTGAAGCCATCAATGCAGCCATAACAAGAGCCGCCGTTTTAGCGATAGTTGCTTTTGATCTTTTCATAAATTTTCCTTCCTTTCAATGCAAAATTAATTGCTTTTATAATGAATACAATTCAGGAGCGTGATTTTTTTCAATACAGCATAAATTTGTATGAATGAACAAAATTGATAATTGAATTTGTTGATGATTTACAACTGCTATATTTACATTAAATACGCTCTCATTTTATATAAACACTTTATTGTATGCTTTCCTTACAATTATAACATATTTTTGTATAAACACACAAGTAATTCATATATTTTTGTTGCAATTCAACAAAAATTAAAAATTTTATCATATACACTTGACAAACTGTGTATACGTTGGTATACTGTGTATATCAGCTATATACAGCAAAGGAGGTAACAGCTTGAACCTATTTATTAATGCCGCCGGGAATAAGCCCATGTACGAACAGGTCAAGGACGGTATTAAGGAAGCCATACTTAACGGTGAGCTTAAAGCGCATCAGCTTATGCCGAGCGTGAGACAGCTTGCCGCCGACCTGAACGTAAGTATGATAACCACAAAACGAGCATATTCCGACCTTGAAAACGAAGGACTTATCTACACCGTTGCGGGAAAGGGAACTTTCGTAAAAGCGGACAACATAGAAGCCGTTCAGGAAAAGCAGCTGAACGATGCTCTTGAAGATTTCCGCGAAAAAGCAGAAAACCTGAAAAAACTTTCCGTTCCGCAGGAAAAATTAATTGAAGAAATAGAGAAAATTTACGGAGGTAATGAAAATGAATGATATTCTTAAAATAGAAAACCTTTCAAAAGAATACAAGGGGTTTAAACTTGACAATGTGAATATTTCCGTTGAAGCGGGAACCGTTCACGGGCTTATCGGACAGAACGGCGCAGGAAAAACAACAATTATCCGCCTGATAATGAATATGGTAAAAAAGGACGGCGGGAAAATAACCGTTTGCGGACTGGACAACATTGACGACGAAATTTCCGTGAAAAATAAAATAGGTTATGTTGCGGACGAAAGTTATTTCTTTTACAATTCAACAATAAAGAAAATTGCCGCCGTATGCGCCGCCGCTTATGATAACTGGGACAGCGAAAAATTCAGCGGCTTGCTGAAAAAGTGGGAAATTGACGAAAAGAAAAAAGTTGCCGCACTTTCAAAAGGTATGCAGACAAAATTAATGGTAGCCGCAGCGCTTTCCCACGCGCCGGAGCTGCTTATCCTTGATGAACCCACCGCAGGGCTTGACCCCGTTGCAAGAATTGAAATTCTGGATATTCTGCGTGAATTTGTTTCGGACGGAAAACGTGCGGTGCTTTTTTCAACGCATATAACGGGCGATCTTGACAAAATTGCCGACGCCATAACACTTATTATAAACGGCAGTATCCGCGAATCCATGAGCGTTGACGAAATTGAAGATAAATATGCCGTTATAAGCGGCGCAAACAGTATTCTCAACGCGAAAAATGAACCGCTTACAATTGGTCTGCGTAAACACGAATCGGGATTTGACGCAATGATAAAACGTGCCGATCTGGATAAATTCGAGGGCGTTTCGGTGAAAAATCCCAACGCGGAAAATCTGCTTACATATTCTATCTGGCAGAACGGAAAGGAGAATTGAACATGACTTCCGAAGAAAGAAAACGAGCCTTTGCCGTTGAAAAATATGCCGCAGGGGTGGGCATAAGACTGAAATTCGCAGTTATTTCGGCTTTGATCTTTGACATTGCATTTATTGCAATAATGTTTACGGTGTCATTTATCAGCGGAGATCAGTCATATATTGCAGGAATTTTTTTGCCGATGTTTATTATGCTTGTAAATTTTTTTATTTATGGTTTTACATCGGCTACAACGATCAGAACAATGAATAAAAATTCAAAGCTCGTGACTTCCTATAATATAAGCTCGGCATATCCTAACTGTTCGGTAGATATAAATGATTTTCTGAGTGTTCTGCCGTTAAAAAAGAAAGATGTCTGCAATTTTAATGCAATATCTTTTGAAATAATATCAGCAGTAAACACCTTTGCAATAATTCTTGTCAATATAATTGCGATAATTACAAATAATATGGGCGCAAATACATTTTTTAATTTGATAGGTCTGTATATTTTTATTTCAATGATATTCTGGACGATAGAATATTTCTGCTTTGTTTTTAAAACAAGAAACAGCCCTTGGGGAGCATTTGCCGGCGGAGCTTGCATGGTAGCGTTTATGTTAATATCGCTCGGCTTGACGGACGGTTCAGGCTGTATCGAAGAAATTTCAGAATTTAATGACAGGCTGCATATTTTCAGTATTTTTTCAGGAATATCGGGAATTATTATTGAAATTATATTTCTTACATTTATAATATTTATTTGCGAAATACGTTTTAAAAACAAGAACAGTATTTCGTGGAATTAAAGGAGGTATCACAATGAATAAAAAAGCTCCGCTTCCAAGAAAAATAAAACTTGCGGTATTGGGTTTCAGAAAATCAGACTATTTTGTGTTTTTGTTTTTTTCGGTTTATTTTATTTTATTCTGCACATTATCTGCCGAAGATGAATCGGACAACAGCATAAGTCTTTCCTTCTTTATGACATACTGTGTGTTCATGACAGCAATATCACAATGGATCAACGATCTGAAATTATTCAAGACCTTTCCGCTGCGTTTCAATGATATGCAGGATATCCGGATAATAAGATCAATAATTGAAATTCTTTCGGTATTTGCTGTTTGTGCGATAACGATTGCATTGCTTGGTTATTACTCTGCTATTCCGTATTTGTTTTTTACAATTATCGTTGCCTTTGCAGCTGCCGAATTAATAATGTCATTGTCGCTCGCTGTTGGCAAAAAAATTAAAGGTGACAAAAAACAGACCACAGTAGTAATATTTGGTATCATTATGGGAATAATTTTATTGGTGCTGCTGATCGCTTTCTGCAGTTTTATGATGAAATGCGCATTTTCGGGAAAGCCGCTTTCGGAACATATCCCGATATTTGCCATAAATACGGCATTCACTGTAATTGAAATGATAATTTCAAAGATGATATTTGCAAAGAGTGAATTTAAAATTTTTGCATAAATAATAAGGCTGTCATTTCGGCAGCCTTTTTTGCTTTGTAAAATTATTTCAATAATTCGGCGGTGAATTTATTTTCGGCTGACGATAAAGAAAGATTCAGCCCGTTCAGTTCAGCCGCATTTTTTGCAATTGAAAGACCAAGCCCGCTGCCGGTCTTTTTGCTTCTGGCGTTGTCGCCCGTAACAAACGGCTCCGTAAGATCTTTTGTGTCTATATTTTCAAAAATATCGTTGATGATCTTAAATGACATTTTATCCATGATAATTTCTATTCTTCCCATGGGGATAGTGTATTTTACGGCATTTGTAATTAAATTTTCTAAAGCAGAATAAATTGTTGCCCTGTCCGCATTCAATGACATTTCTCCCGAAATTTCCGTGGAAATATTTTTTTCTTCAAGCATTAGCTTGTATTTTTCGAGAATATTTTCCGTGATCTCACGCATATTGATCTCTGATTTGTTAATTTCGCGGATATCATCTATTTTATTAAGCTCAAGAGTACGATTCACGATCGAATCGGTATATTCAACATTTTTAAGTATCGAAGAAATATATCCCACGGCTTTTCCCGTGTCATTATTTTCAATTGCTTTCTGTAAATTTTCCGCATATCCGCTTATTGCCGTAAGGGGAGTTTTTATATCGTGGGCAAGATTATTTGTAAGTGCTTTTCTGTGATCTTCAAAAGCGTATGCAGCCTTGTTTTTTGCGTTTTTTACAATGCAGAAAACAATTGCGGCTGTAATTAAGACCGCAGAAAAAATTATTACTCTAAGCCAATAGAAAACACGAATTTCGGAACATTTTGTATTTATCGCAAATTTTATAGAAAGTAAATAATCTTTTCCGTTAATTGTGACCGGTGTATCGCGTTCTATGGTAATTATATCACCATATCGAATAGACAAACCGCCGTAATTGTAATTATCCCGGAAAGACATATCCGAACTCATTTCGTCAAATATATTTTCCGGCGTGCCGTAAAATCTGCAAAAAAACATTTTGATATCATAATCTGCCCCTAAATCGTAATTATCATCAGATTCATAAAATTCATAATTTTCATTGTCGATCTGGATATTTATATCAAATTCTTTGTCGGGAACATTGTTGTATTGATACAGCACGTCTCCGGATCTCGGATCAACTGCTTTGAATAATTTTACCGAACCTTTACACGGAATAAAAGTATGATCCTTTTTGTTTACATAAATACTTTTAATATCAGTTTGTATATTGTCCGAAATCTCTGACGAACTGTATAATTCCATATAATTTTCGTAAAGCTGTTTTATTTCGGGAATACTTTCTTCCGTGCATGGACATTGGTACCATGCACCGTCATTATCACCGAAAGAAAGTATCGTGCATAATTTCATTTTATTTGAAGCAGCTATATTATTGTTTTCATCTATAAGCGCCGCCGCCGAACCGCAGCCGCCTGAAAAGCTGTAAGCGAAAGTCGTTCCAAAAGGGTTGTTAAGTTCAATATAATTATGGTCATTGACAGACATAGAACTGTCAATATCTCTTATGATATTTTCACTGTCATTATCGTCGTTTATCTTTTTTATAATATTGAGCAGCTGCAAGGAATTATCCATGGTGGAAATTTTCATTTGTTCCGCAATTTCACGGTGAATATATCTGTTATATCCTATGCCGAAAAGCAGCGAAATTATCAGAGCAGCGCCCACATATTTTGCAAACAGTTCGATCAAACTTATCCGTTTTTTCTTTTTTATTTTTTTAAGCATAATTTTCCCTCCTATTTTTCGGAAAGTTTATAGCCGCGTCCGATAACGGTCTTTATCTGCTTTCCCGAATTTCCGAGAGCCTTCCGCAAAAGTCTGATATGATTGTCAACGACTCTGTCGCTGCCGAAATAGTCATATCCCCAAATCCTGTTTAAAAGTGTGTCGCGGTCTATGACCTGTTCCTTATGCTGTATAAGAAAATGAAGTATCGCAAATTCTTTCGGCGGAAGTTCTGCCTCTTTTCCTTCCGCAAAACATTGCAGACTGCGTGTGTCAAGCTGTATATTCCCACATTCGAGAATGTCGGATATCACCCTGCCTTCGGAACGTTTTACCAGTGCAGCACATTTGGCAAAAAGTTCCGAAAGCCTGAACGGTTTTACAATATAATCATCACAGCCCAGTTCATATCCGTAAAGGATATCTTCTTCACGCCCTCTTGCGGTAATGAAAATTACCGGTATATCGCAGCTCCTGCGGATCTTTCTGCAAATTGAAAATCCGTCTGCACCGGGCAGCATAACATCCAGAAGTATTACGGAGATCCCGTTCAGACCGTTGTCTATAAATTCAAGTGCGGCATTTCCGTCGCATATACATTTGGTCAGGACATTTTCATTCTCAAAATAAATTTTTATCACGTCACATATCTGAGGATCGTCTTCTATCACAAGGACCTTTTTCATTTGTTTTCCCCCTTCCCAAGATCAAGTATATCATACGGATATGTTTTTCATATGTTTTTTTATTATCTTTTTCGTGTTTTTTATATCAGGACAAAAAACCGGACGTCCGTTTATGTTCGGACATCCGGTATTAAAAAGGAGGAGAGTATATGATATATCCGCAAAACGCGGAGGAATTTTTGGACGCCGCCCCCACCTTCAGGGACGGCATAAAAATTTTTCATTCGCCGTTATTGTTTCCGGAGAAGTATTTTGAAGGCTTTTCTGTTTGATCTATGTTATTAGTATAAACGTCCATTGTGTATGTTCAATGAAAATGTTCTGAAAGGATAATAAAAACATTGAGAGAATTTAATTCATATTTATGGACAAAATTTACATATTTTCAAAAATTTCAATAAAATTTGCCGGAATATATTGCAATTCCGGCAAAAAAATTGTATAATGATAAGTAAGTCGGAATTTTGCGCCGCCGTGCATTTTCCGGATAAATATATTCGGCGGAGAACGGAGCTTATTATGTTTAAGGAAATTACGGAAAATACTATTTCTAAGGCTAAGGAAGAGATCGTCCTTGCTCAGTGGGTCGTTGTACTTATAGCTGTTGTTTCGTTTCTGACCGGTCTGGTCATTGGTATTCTCTGCATGACCGGCGCTAATCACAGAAAGAACAGAAAGGCTTTCAGCGCAGACGACTATGTCCGCGATCTTAATTTCGATATTGACGACAGTGAATATGAAGACTACGATGATGACGAAGAATTTGATATGTCATTTTAAAAATCTACGGTAAAGGATAATTTTTGTTATGAAACTTGGTATGGTCGGTCTTCCCAATGTGGGAAAAAGCACTCTTTTTAACGCTCTTACAAATGCCGGAGCAGAATCCGCTAACTATCCTTTCTGCACTATCGAGCCGAATGTGGGGATCGTTTCCGTTCCTGATGAACGTCTTGATAAACTGAAAGAAATGTATCACCCGGAAAAATTTACTCCTGCCACTCTTGAATTTGTCGATATCGCCGGACTGGTAAAAGGCGCGTCCAAGGGCGAAGGACTTGGAAACAAATTTCTTGCGGATATCCGCGAGGTAGACGCTATTGTTCACGTTGTCCGCTGCTTTGAGGATATTGACATAATCCATGTGGACGGTGAGATAAACCCTCGGCGTGATATTGAGACCATAGAGCTTGAGCTTATCTTTTCGGATATAGAGCTTCTGGAACGCCGCATAGACCGCGCCAAAAAAGCTGCAAAGGGAGATAAGAAATTTGCCGCAGAAGCGGAATTTCTTGAAGATTTAAAAAAACATCTCGAAAACGGACATTCCGCGCGTTCCTATGGTTTTACCGAAGAGCAGGAGGAAATTATAAGATCAACTCCGCTGCTTTCGGCAAAGCCTGTCATTTATGCTGCAAATCTCAGTGAAGATGATTTCAAGAACAATATTGAAAATTCCGTTCATTATAAAACGGTCTGCGAGATCGCCGAGCAGGAAAAAGCTGCTGTCCTGCCCATATGCGCTCAGCTTGAAGCAGAGATCGCCGATATGAACGAAGAGGACAAGAAAATGTTCCTTTCGGAGCTTGGACTTGAAGTCTCCGGACTGGACAGGATAATCAAAGAGGGTTATGAACTCCTTGGGCTTATATCCTATCTTACGGCAGGACAGCCGGAGGTCCGCGCATGGACTATCAAAAAAGGCACAAAAGCTCCTCAGGCGGCAGGAAAGATACATTCAGATTTTGAAAAGGGATTTATCCGTGCGGAGGTAGTCAGCTTTGACGATCTTATGGCTTGCGGTTCAATGACTGCCGCAAAGGAAAAAGGTCTTGTCCGTTCCGAAGGCAAAGAGTATGTTATGCAGTCGGGAGATGTAGTCCTGTTCAGATTTAATGTGTAAAATAATTCGGAAAGGTTGTATTTTAATGAGCGAAAAGATCTACGGTATCCATATGGGAAAGGCAAAATGTGCCGTTGACCTTGGAGACGGTTCCGAAAGAGGGGAGTATGTGGATCAGGATTATATCCTGCATACTCTTGGCAGACCGCACAGAAGCATAAACCTTATGTACTGTTATTATCCTCTTGATAAGGAATGGCCCGGACGTATCTCGGAAGTCATGAAGGATGCGGAAGTGTCGTTCCAGTGGGACTATCCGTATGACGATTACTTTACATACAAAGGCGGCATAAACGGCAATACCGACGGTGAACCGTTCAGCTGTATGAGAGATATCCGCCGTCATGGTCAGGACGTTACTCTTACGCTTACCGTTGACCCGAATGTGCCGGACGAGCATCTTGTTGCAATCGCTAAGGATCTGCGCACTTTCGGAAGAATGATGCTCCGGATAAACCACGAGGCAACCGGAAACTGGTTTTCTTTCACCAAAAGGACTGATTATCAGGGCGTTGCGGATTTCTTCGTTAAATTCAGCAGGATAATTCACGAATATGCGCCTAATGTAAAAACTATAATTTGTATAGGCGGTATTGAACATCCCGAAAAGGGCGAGCAAATGGAACGGGAAAAGGAATTTGCTCAGTGCATACCTGAAGCGGATATATGGTCTGTTGATAAATACATGGCTCTGCACTGGGGCTGGCCGTATGATGTTGCTGAAAGAGGAGGAAATTCCCATTCCAGAAGCAAGGTAAGAGATACATACGATCTTACAAAGCTCAGCTTTGAACGCTTTAAGCTCCTTAACGGAGGAACTGAAAAGCCTATGGTAATGTCCGAATTTAACGCTGACGGCGATGTTACCGGCGCATACGATCAGGCTGCAATGGTAAAGGAATTTTGTGATATCCTTGATGAGGAAAATGCTGATTGGTTCAGCGGATTTACATTTTACCAGTTCCGTGACAGGGGACGTCTCGGACTGGAGATACAGGACCCTAACAATCCGAATGTGGGTATCCCGCAGCCTGTTCTGAAAACATATAAGGAAATTATCCACAGCAAACGTTTCCTGCCTGAAATGAAACAGAGCGAAAACGAGATACAGCTGCCGGTAACACTTCGTTGGGGCGGCTCTGAGGACGCAGAAGGAATTGCGATACCTGTTCATTTTGAAAAGGATCCTCACTTCTGCGAGCTGTATTTTGACGATGACGACAACGGCAATTACATGATAGAGATCAACGGAAGCTGGTTCTACAGATCTCCGGAGGCAAAGGTCATAGACCTGATGAGCGCATTCTACGAAAAGCGGCTTGACGGGGAATGTGATATGACCCTGAAAATTTTTGCTCCGCCTGCAAGCGGCGAAAACGATCCTTCTCAGGGAGATGATTGGGCGGAAAATTATTATTATACCGTAAAAAAACTTCCCAGAATACGGATCTTCTGCGAACCTGTTGAAAAATAAAGGAAAGTTTGAATATCAATAAAAATTTCCGGCGGTAAAAATTGCTCCGCCGGAAATTTTTTATATAAAAAGTATTGAAAAATTCAGTATATAATGGTAAAATATTTATATATGCTTTTAGAAAGGACAAATAAGATGAATTTTATATATCAGATTGATTCATATATAAATAGTATCCTGCCGATCGAATTTGGAGATATCATTGATATTGCCGTGCTTGCTTTTCTTATTTACAGGGGCATACTTATCGTAAAGGAAATTCGTGCAGGCGGACTGATAAAAGGTATCGTACTTATTTTTGCCGTTTATCTTTTAATGAACATCGCACAGATGAATGTAATGGCATATCTGCTGAAAAACGTATTTGATATCGGACTTTTAGCTATCGTTGTTATCTTTCAGCCGGAGCTGCGCCGCTTTCTTGAAAAAATGGGACACTCAAAAGTTTCCAAGCTGCCGGTTTTCTCATCGCTTACATCAGATAATTCAGATGTGCTTTCACAGAAATGGGGAACTGCTATAGAAGCTATCTGCGATGCATGTGAAGATCTTTCCGCAACAACTACCGGCGCGCTTATCGTTATTGAACAGGAAACTAAACTTGGTGAACAGATAGATACCGGTACTGTTATAAACGCAGAACCGTCAAAGGAACTCTTTGGAAATATTTTCTATCCGAAAACACCACTCCATGACGGCGCGGTGATAATGCGCGACGGCATAGTATTAGCGGCAGCGTGCTTTCTTCCTAAGCCGCAAAAGGAAGAAACAATAAACAAGGCTCTCGGTTCAAGGCACAGAGCCGCCATTGGCATGAGCGAAAATTCAGACGCTATTGTAATAATAGTATCGGAAGAAACGGGTACGATATCTATTGCAGAAAACGGTGAAATTACAAGAGGATTTACAAGAGACAGCCTTAAAAAATATCTGCGCACAAGACTGCTCCCAGAAAAGCCGCAGAAGCCGGCAAAGCCTTCCAAGCCCGGAAATGATGAAAACGATAACGAAAAAAACAACAGCGGTTTTATGGATTTCCTCCGCAGGAAGAAATTTACCGACAAGGTCTGATCGGAGGGTGTGTAAGATATGTTCAATATGATAAAAAATGTATTCCATAAAATAAGCTCATTTTTTACCCGCCTTTTTGAAAAGGATCTGTTTATAAAAATAGGTTCGATCGTGGCAGCCATACTCATATGGTTTGTTGTTTCAATAAGTGTTTATCCTACAATAACCAAAGTCATGTATAACGTTCCCGTACAGATAGATATGGACGGAACATATGCCGAAGCAAACGGGTTTCAGGCAATGTCACAATCTGACGAGACCGTTACAGTTTATATAAAAGGCGCCAGAGGAGAAATAGGCAACCTTGAGTCTGATGAGCTTGTTGCTGTTGCTTCGGCGGAAGATGTGATGTATGCAATGGAATATAAACTTCCGCTGGAAATAAAATGTTCTACCGGAAAATCTTTTACGGTAGATAGTATAGAACCGTCTGTTATAAATGTAAATTTTGATAAGATCGTTTCAAGAGAGATACCTCTTGTACCGAAACTTTCGGGTGTAAAAGCCGCTGACGGTTATATTATGGGTGATACTGAGGATATCGTTATCGTTCCGGACACATTAAATATTACGGGTCCTGCCGAAATGGTAAATAATATTACCGGTGCGGCGGCAATAGTCGAGGAAAATTCTTCTTTGACAGGAACGACCGATTTCAGGACTTCTTCAATACAGCTTATGAACGGAAATACGACCATTGTTGACGATAAGGAACAGATCGTTTTCGATAAATCGGAATTTACCGTTCATGTGCCTGTTTATACAAAGGGAACGGTAGCCCTTGACGTCCAGATAACCAACGCTCCGGAAAGCTTTAATGTTGATGCTTTTAAAGAAAAGCTGGAATTTTCAGTATCCGAGCTTGAAGTTGCCATACTTGATGAAAGCAAAAGAGACAGTCTGGATATCGGCACTATTGATATGCGCGAGGTGGATATCGGCACAGAGTTTACATTTGCTACAGAAGATTTTCTGCCGGAAGGATATCAGGATCTTAATGAGGTCAAGACGGTTACTGTTAAGTGTCCGTCTGAAGGACTTGTGCGGCGTTCAATACATTTTACCAATTCTTCTATACAGCTTGTTAATGTTCCGTCACAGTATGAATTTAATATGATAACATCAGGAGTTACTCCTACATTTATCGGCTCTGAAGAATCAATGGAACAGCTTACGAACATTGATGTAATTGCGCAGATAGACCTTATAAACGGTTTTACCATGGGCGAACGTTATCAGAAGCTCCCGATAACATTTGTGATACCGTCATATGATGACGTATGGTGCATAGGCTCTGACGGAGAGCTTTCTCCGAGGGCGACTATTGAGGCAACTTTAAAGAGCGATTGATCTTCTGAAAAGGTAAAAAGTATGGCTGTAATTGTTTCTCAGATAAAAACCCCTATCGGTTCGGCTGATAACGACGCAGTTCGTAAGGCGTTAAAAAAGATCGGCGTAAATGAAAAGAACGTCATAAGAGCCGGAATTTATAAGACATCTGTTGACGCACGCGATAACAACAATATAAAGCTCGTTTCATCGGTGAAGGTAGAGCTTTGCAGCGAAAAAGACGAGGCAAAAATTTGTGAAAGATTTTCTTTCTGCTCCTTAGCTGCAAAAAGTATCGTTATGCCGGATAAATCAGTCTCTTCGGACAAAAAAGTAGTTATAGCAGGCTTTGGTCCTGCCGGAATGTTTGCAGGACTGGTACTTGCGGAATACGGATTTTCACCGGTAATAATCGAACGCGGCGCAGACGTTGACAGCCGTGTGCAGATAGTAGAAAATTTTCAGAAAAATGCCGTTCTTGACCCGAATACCAATATCCAGTTCGGCGAAGGCGGGGCAGGCACATTTTCCGACGGAAAACTTACCACAAGGATACATGATCCGCTTTGCGGATATGTTCTTGAAAAATTTGCGGAATTTGGCGCACCGGAAGAAATTCTGGTAAGGTCAAAGCCGCATATAGGAACGGATAAACTCCGGAATGTGATAAAGAATATAAGAGAAAAAATCATTGCTCTCGGCGGAATGGTAAGATTTGATTCATGCCTTGCAGATATTTCAGAAAAAGCAGGAAAGGTAAATTCGGTAACTCTTTCCGGCGGCGAGGTAATACCGTGCGATGCGCTTATCCTTGCCATAGGACACAGCGCAAGAGATACGTTTGAAATGCTTCTGAATAAAAAAATTTTTCTTGAATCAAAGCCTTTTTCAATAGGTACGAGAATAGAACACAAGCAGGAGGCTGTTGACCGTTCATTATACGGTAAATATTGGAATGAACCTGCACTTCCGAAAGGAGAATATCAGCTTTCTTTCCGAAACGGCAAACGTGCTGTTTATACTTTTTGTATGTGTCCGGGAGGTACTGTAGTTCCTGCGGCAAGTGAAATGGAAACCGTTGTAACAAACGGAATGAGCGTTTTTGCCAGAGATGGCGAAAATGCAAACTCGGCAGTAGCAGTATCTGTTTCTCCGGACGATTACGGCAATTCTCCGCTTGACGGAGTAGAGTTTGCAAGAAAAATAGAACGCAGGGCTTTTGTTTTAGTTGGAAAGAATTACAAAGCTCCGGCTTCAACGGTAGGTAATTTTTTGAATGGGAACGGCGGACTTTCCGGCGCTTCGATCGTTCCGACATATGGCATAGGCGTGGAAGAATGTAACTTAAATGAGCTTTTTCCGGAGTTTATTACGGATATGCTAAAGATCGGGCTGAATGATTTTTCGCGAAAAATGGAATGTTTCGGAGATAAGGGAGCGGTCCTTACAGCTCCCGAAACAAGAACTTCATCGCCTGTAAGGATCACCCGAAACGAAAATATGGAATCATTATCGTTAAAGGGACTTTATCCCTGCGGTGAGGGCGCAGGATATGCGGGCGGGATAATGTCCGCCGCTGTGGACGGAGTAAAGTGTGCGCTGAAAATTATCGAAAATTAACGCATTTTGTGGAAGCAGTTCATATTATTACCTTACATAATATATTTATGACCGCAAATAATACTAAGGCAAACCCCAAAACGCGGTTTACAGTTCCGCATTATTGCGGATAGAATATAAATTTGTTATGTAAGGAGTTTAATACTATGAAAGATGTAAATTCCCAGAAGGGCAAAGAAACAATGGAGCGCTTCAAGATGGAAGCAGCAAATGAAGTCGGCGTAAACCTCAAGAACGGTTACAACGGTGACCTTACTTCAAGAGAAGCAGGTTCTATCGGCGGTCAGATGGTCAAAAAGATGATCAGCGCTTACAAGCAGGGTATCAATTCCTGACCTGAGCTGATCCGTACCGGAATATATTAAAGATAATACCCCACAGAGCAAAAATTTGCTGTGTGGGGTATTTGTACATAAACCTAATTGATTTTGGAGGAGATTTTTTTTATGGCATATATCAAAGCGTATGTCTCATGACAGGTATTGAATACCGACGGGGAAAACCTTACAGTTCCGTCAGGAGCAGTTCCGAGAAAAGTATGCGCCAATCCTGAACAGTGCAGTCCTCCCCGAAGCGCAAAGCCCATACCGCTTAGCTGCGCAGCCGCTTCATTAGCGGTGACGCCGTCAATATTGAAGGAAACTACAGGAAGATAATTCTGAGAATTGCCGTTCCTGTATATTGTTATTCCGGGAATGTTTTTCAGACCGGATATCAGATCTTCGCATAATTTGTTTTCATGCTCATATATTCTTTCCATACCGATCTTTTTTACAAATCGTATGCCTGCTCCGAGAGCGATCGCACCGGCAGTATTTATAGTTCCGGATTCAAGTTTATCCGGAAGAATATCCGGTTGATCAAGTTCCATTGAAAGACTTCCTGTTCCGCCTTCAGTCAGGGGAGAAATGTCAAATTTCCCGTCAGTTATAAGAAGTCCCGTTCCGGCAGGACCGTAAAGAGCTTTATGTCCGGCAGTACATATGATATTTATCCCGTCGGAAAGCCTTACCGGTATAATCCCGCAGGCTTGAGCGCCGTCGGCAATAAGACATATGTTATTTCCCCGGCACAGCATTGCTATTTTTTTTATCGGAAGTATCTGTCCGGTAACATTGCTGCCAAGAGTACATACGATAATACGGGTCGCCGGTGTTATCAGCTTTCTGAAATTTGAAACGGTCTCATTGTCATTGCTGCTGACTTTAGCTATACTGTATGTGCATTTACCTTGTTTGTACAGAGCGTGTACCGGACGCAGGACAGAATTGTGTTCCAGTGATGATATTATTATGTGGCAGCCGCTTGAAGCAACACCTTTTATTGCCATATTAAGCGCATGAGTGCAGTTCAGAGAAAAAACGGTGTTTTCCGGTTCTGCTCCGAAAAGATCGGCTGCTGCGGCTCTTGCCGAATAAACCGCTTCCGCTGTTTCAAGCGAAAGTTTATGTCCGCTTCTTCCCGGATTGCCGCCGTATCTTGTGATCGCAGAGATAATTGCTCTTTTTACGGCGGCAGGTTTGGGAAAAGAGGTAGCGGAATTGTCAAAATTTATCATTATCCGAAGCCTCCAGAATAGTTCTGCATTGTAATATCATATCTGTTTCAGGCAGATATGTTTATATTGACCTTATCCGGGAATAGCGCGGCATATTCATTTATTATCGGAAGTGTTCCATGATAGATTTGAATTTTATGCCTTTTCTTTCTAAAATATCAGTCACAGCATTAATGTCTCCCTGAAATATCAGGCTGTATCCGCAGCCGGAAGCCAAATTTTTAGGTGTCCGGATAATATCCGTCCTGTATCCTGCGCTGCGGAGAACGCTTTGAGCTTTCATTGCAACTGTGACCGAACTGAAAGCTATCGTATATTTTTTCATTGCGTAACTATGCCGGATACGGCATAACTCCTTTCCGTTCCGTTTATACTGATATCCGGAAAAGCGCTCCGATTTTTCGGATAAACAGTATCTGGGCAGGCGAGGCGCATCAAAAAGAAAATGCAGGAGAGAGCCTTGCTCTGCCCCTGCATTATAATATGCGTATCATATCTATACCGTGACCGAAATTATTCTTGAATAGATGTCGCTTTTTTTGAATCCAGTCATTCTTGCGGTTTCCTTACAGGCATCGGAAGGCTTCATGCCGTTTGAGATCAGCTTTTGCGCTTGGATCACCGCATCGTCTATTGTTATATCATTATTGATCTTTTCCTGACTTGCTCCTTCGACTACAAGAACAAATTCACCTTTGGGATTTTTGTCTGAATAGTATTCTATTGCCTTGGAAATAGTTGTTCTTATAACTTCTTCATGTATTTTGGTAAGCTCACGGCATATAGAAATTTTTCTGTCTCCGAAATATTCCAGCATATCCGAAAGCGTAGCCGTCAGCTTGTGAGGCGCTTCATAGAAAATAAGCGTATGAGTATCCTTTGCAGCTTCTTCAAGATGAGCGTAACGCTGCTTTTTGGTAACGGAAAGAAATCCTTCAAAGGAAAATCTTGACGGGGAAATGCCGCTTATCGACACAGCAGAAGCCATTGCTGTAGGTCCGGGAACGACTTCTATGGGGATATCATTTTCTATGCATCGTTTTACAAGATCCTCGCCGGGATCTGATATGCATGGCATTCCTGCGTCCGATACTACAGCGCAGGTCTCGCCGGATATCATACGTTCAATTATTTCTTCGGAGACCTGTTTTACGGAATGTTCATGGTAGCTTACAAGATGTTTTTTAATATCAAAATGATTGAGCAGCTTTACCGTGACTCTTGTATCCTCAGCGCATATAAAATCAACATTTTTAAGTGTCTCTACAGCTCGGTAGGTCATATCTCCGAGATTTCCTATAGGCGTACCGACAACATAAAGTTTTCCGGGCATTATCTTTCTCCTTTTAATTTCTTGGAATATTTGCCTTTCCACCGTAAATATTTAGCAATTCATCTGAAAAACCGTTTTCTCCGTTGATATAAAGCTGGGGAAGGACCTTCATAAACGGCTTTCCGCCCTTGCTTCCGCTTATGAGAAAAAGCCACGGCGCGCTGTTATTATCCTTGCATACGAACCGTAATGTTTTTGGTTCGATATCATTTTCTTTCATTGCTGAAATAACATCGGCAAGCCGTTCAGGACGATTGCACAGGCATAGTTTTCCGCCGAATTTCAGAAGTTTTGAGGCGATCCTGCATATATCGCCGATATTGCACATTATCTCATGACGGGCGATCTTCTGCGCTTCGGAAAGACTTTCAATGCCGGCGTTAGTTGCCTTGTACGGCGGATTGCAGGTTACAACGTCCAGTATTCCGGCAGGTATTTCCTTATCAAGCTCTTTAAGATCCTTGCAGACGGGAATGAAATTTTCAAAATTATTTTTCCGGATAGTGATCTTTAATTGTTCTATTGCCTGCGGCTGTATGTCAACGCAGTAAATTTCTTTTGGGGAAAATGTCATTTCCATAAGAACGGCAATTATTCCGCAGCCTGTTCCAAGATCGCAAACCTTGTCCTTATGCCTTGGAGAAGCAAAATCGGCAAGCAGAAAAGCGTCAGTACCGAATTTATGCTCGTCCGAAACACATATTTCAACATTGTTTCTCAAAGTTTCAAATGTAAATTCTGACATATCAACCTACCATCATTTTTCCTTCGGGGTAAACCTCGTTTTTGACGCCTGCTCTGTTTACAGATATGGATATTGCGAACGATACCGGTCCTACACGTCCTATAAACATTGTCAGGCAAAGCAGTATTCTTGATATCACACCGCTTGCCGCCGAAACTCCGGTACTTAGCCCCGATGTTGAAAATGCGGAGACAGCTTCATATGCGGCGTCAATTCCCTGAATACTGTTGTTTGAATAGAACAGGACACACGCGGTAAATCCTGCGACCATAGCTGCCAGAACTATGATAGTAAGGGATTTGTAGACGGATTCTTTATCTATCTTTCTTCCCATTATTATCGTGTCGCTTTTATTCTGAATAACGCTTAAAATAGTCATTATGATTATTGCAAAGGTCGTTACTTTTATTCCTCCGCCGGTAGAACCCGGCGCAACGCCTATAAACATGAAAAGTATGGAGAATAATTTTGTGATAGAGTTCATTGATTGCAGGTCAAATGTGTTGAAGCCGGCTGTCCTCAGGCTGACTGAGTAGAAAAAGCTTTCGGCAAGTTTCTTCCCGAAGCCTGATTCTCCTATAGTTCTGCCGTTATTCCATTCGGATATAAGCGTCAGCATAGTTCCCGAAGCAATAAGTATAATGGTGAATATCAGTACGATCTTTGATTGAAGGCTCAGGCGCTTTTTCTTTCTGTATCCTATAATATCCATCCACACGAAAAAACCGAGACCGCCGGCAATGATAAGCAGCGGAACTACTATCATAACTACCGGATCGGATGCAAAAGGAGACAGGCTGCAAAACGGCTCTTCCACTGATCCTACAATATCAAATCCTGCGTTGCAGAAAGCAGATATTGCCGTAAAAACAGATATGTATACACCGTAAAGTCCGTATTTCGGGACAAGAGATGTCATTAAAATAAGCGCTCCGGTAAATTCACAGATAGCAGATATCTTGATTACATATTTTACCAGAAGTTTGACATCTGAAAATCCTGATGTGTTCATTGATTCCGACGCTACCTGTATCGAACGAAGCTCAAGTTTTTTTCTGATAAGAAAGTTAAAAAATGATACCAGAGTAACAAATCCCAGACCGCCTATCTGGATCATGAGCAGTATTATGATCTGACCGAAAATACTCCAGTAGGTACCGGTATCAACTACTACAAGACCGGTAACGCACGTTGCCGATGTTGCTGTAAATACTGCCGAGACGGGGTCGGTAAATTTTCCGTTTGCCGAGGACATTGGCAGCATAAGCAGGATAGAACCTATAGCTATTACGATAACAAAGCTAAGTACGATCATAGCTGCAGGCTTAGGGGATTTGGTTTTTTGTTTTATAACAGGCATATTTATCACCTTGACTTCAGATTGTTATAACAAAAGAATAAAATAATTATAGCACATTGATTTATTTTTTTCAAGTAAAATATATGTTTTGCTTGTATTTTGACAAAAAAATTGTAAATACACGCGTAACTGTTGCAATTTTAATAAAAATAATGTATAATAATATTGATACTGATTATTTTTTTGTAAATTTTTGAAAAAAGGGAGTTCCTTGTTATGAAAATAAGGCAAAATGAAAAGAAAAAAGCCAAATTCAGGGTGTCATTTCTTTTCTTGTTTATATTTGCGAGCTTTGTGGTTTGCTTTGTTTTTTATATGAAAGAAGATTTTGAAATATCTTCGGATATGGTTGAGATAGAGGATAAAGAGGTAGTTCGTATAGAACCTATAGGAGACGGTATTACGCTTGTAAATCCTGTTCCTGCCGGTGCAAAGGCGGATAAAAGCTATTATGACGACGCGGTATTTATAGGCAATACCGTTCTTGCAGGACTTTCAGACAACGGATATGTAGCTCCGTCAAATATGCTTCTGTCGGATTCGATAACTCTTTCAAACTTCAACACGGTATTTCTTTCTGTAAACAACGAGGAGATCAGCATAGCCGACGCGGCGCTCGGTCTTAATGCCGGAAAGATATATATTATGGTAGGAGTTGATGATCTTGAAGGCTCTTTTGGAGAGCTTGAGGATTTTATTGACACTATAAAAGAAAAAAGCGATAAAACTCAGATATACCTTATGTCGCTCCTTCCGGTAACATCGGATAATGAAAGCCGGATCGCCCTTAATTCCGATATAGATACATATAATTCCAGATTGTTGGATTTTGCCGATCAGAAAGATGTTTTTTATATAGATGTAAGCACGGATTTTAAAGGAAACGACGGCAAACTTCCGCCGTCTTATGCGGAAGTAAACGGTATAAGGCTTAAAAAAGAAAGCTATGACCGTCTTTCTGATTATATCCTTACACACACGGGATAATGAAAGGATGGGCTTTGAATGATCGTTGAATGTTTTGTCATGTGCGGACTGATACTTGTGGTGATCATCGCATACATGAGGGCAAAGAAAAAGAATTATGCTTTTGCGACAATACCGCTTCTTATTCTTCCGCTTGCAAATGTTGTTTCGTATTTTGTTTCCGGAGAACTTGCTGGATTTTTGCCTGCGGATAAATTTACCGTATATGCGGCTATAGATATTGTTTCAGCATTTGTATCCTGCTGCTTTGTAGGAATTATGTCGTCAAAATTTTCCAGAAAATCAACAAGAGCCGCATATGTGTTCATGTCGCTTGTATTCAATATAGTTTTAGCAGCTATTCTTACATACAATATGTTCATGACAGTATACAGATAATACTTTATGTTAAAAATCAGTATAAGGGAACGCCAAAGCGTTCCCTTATTTTTATGCATATTTCATAATTATTTTAGCGGCGTCTCTGAGAACGTCTGCTGCTTCTTCAAGATACTTTCTTACTGAAGCGCTGCTTATATCGGATGTCATTTCCATAGCATGGCTGAGAGCGTCGCGGCTTACGTCTACCTGTGTCTGATACAGATTATCCAACTGTCTTACGGCATTTTCCTCCATTGCCTTGTATGCGGATTTGAGATCCTTCAGGGTGCTGTTTCTTATGTCGTCGTAATTTTCAAGAGCTGTGTCGATGATGTCTGTCTGGCGCTTTTTATGCAGAATGTTCTTGAATGATGACATAGTTCCGCTGGGGAATGCGTCGCTGCTTCCTGCGGAAGCTGCACCCATTACCGATTTGGAAACCAGCATATTAAGGTCGTTCAGCGAATCGTCCACAGTCATTCCCGTATCATCGGCAAGAGATGATGATATGCCCAGTTTCTGAGAAAGCTCCGAACCCAGCTGAGCGGTTATCTTATTGAGCCGCTGCCAGTGCATATCCAGACATTTTCTGTATGCTTCTCCTACTTTATCAACAAGATAGGAGTAGAAATGCTTGTCAATATCCTCCGGAGAAGTGGTATTTCTGCTTTCAAGGATATCTTCCCTGAGCTTTGAGAAGAAACCGTACATCCACTGCTCGGCTTCCTGCTGCATTTCGGTTATGCTGAGCAGTATTTTAGGCTTTTTGCTGTCAAGAACGTTTGCCAGAGCAGAACATTCATGCTCAATGCTCTGGGATATATCATCGAGTTTTTTTCTGTCCATTGCCATCATATCATAGATCATATGTATACGGGCAGCAGTATCCTTTATCATCAGGTTGAGCATCGTCAGCACGCGCTGTGTCCTGATTATGTCTTTCTGCATGATTATTTCGCGCCTGAGAGACATTTCAAACTTGAAGAACTCGTTCTCATAAAATTCCTGAAAACCTTTTATATCGGGACGATTAAGACCGATCTTGCGCCTGTATTCGTCTATTCCGCTGACGCCGTACACAAAAGCATTCGGCATGATAGCTTCACAGCGCTCGGTGACACGGTTTATGATCTTTTCGATATCCTCCTGCGTGTTCATTGCGTCTATCATATTTACCAGAACATACAGTTTGCTGAAGCTAAGAGGACGTATATGGCTTGCCAGAAAGAACTGTTCAGATTCCGAGAAAGGGGAGAGCGCACTGGCAACATAAATGACCGCATCGGCATTAACAAGATAGTCCTGTACCTGCTTGTCAAGACAGTCAAGGTCGCTGAGTCCCGGAGTGTCAACTATGCGTATTTCTTTAAGTATTTCGGCATTGTCCCTTATGTCTATGTAATCCAGTGTATCGGGGAAAGCTCTCATCAGCTTTTCAAGTTTTTCGCGGACAAGATCGTCAGCGGCAAGACTGATCCTCTGACCGTTTTTCAGAACGGCTTCCGCTTTAGGCACGTCACTGTAGCTTATAGAATTTATTGTGAACGTTTCCGGCGCAACGTTTACCGGAGCAATTGATTTGCCGAGGATAGCATTGATTATGGTGCTCTTTCCGCGCTTGAAATCGCCGAGAACTACCAGTGAGAAAGGTTCTGTACGTCTTTTTGTTATTGCCTTGTCCCAATCTTTAAGATGAAGGGTAAATTCATCGCCGAGTATTTTGCACAAGGGCTTGTTGGCCATAAGCGAACGGAGTTTATTCTGAACGCTGTCGATATCAGGTTCAACGGTATCATAGCTCCATGATGATCCAAACTCTGTATTTTCGGACATATCAGACACCTCCCTTTGCAGCGTCGAGAATGATCTCGCATCTTATTTCAAGAGCCTGTTTATTGACTGTATGGATATCTGCTTTATTAAGATCTGAACGCCAATTGTAAAGCAGTTCGCAGCTCAGAAATTCCATTCCGGAGAAAAGCCTTCTGTAAATTGCCGAGCAGTCTTTGGATATCCTTATGCTCCTTGCCGGCGTGACGTGAAGTATTTCATACTGAGAAAGAAAATCATTTAGGTCAATGCTGCCTTTGCCGTAAAAGCTGAAAACGCCTTTATTGTAAAGACTAACAGCTGTATTCGGATAATCCTGCGGAGAGTTCATACATATTATTCCTGCCCGGTCTCCGGTTATATCGGATAGCTTGATCCATTCCGAAATAGTTCCTGCTATCTGTTTGACGGAGCTGCCTTTTTCGTAACCGATATCTTCGGCTTCTTCAAGAAGATTTATGCCGAAATACGGAGCAGCCATATTGAAGATACAGTGGTTATTCTGTATATGTCCGCATTCACGTCCTACGAGAAAACGCAGTTCTTCTTTTGAACAGGTATCAATAAGACCTGTGGTTATAACTATACATGGTTCTGTGCCGTCGGCATAAACGGAATATATTTCGTATTTTTCCGGAGCATTTCTTACATACACTGTAGGTACGCTTATTTGCAGCCTTTCGGCGCAGACCTGAACGATCTCATAAATTTCAGGATGCTTCAGCGAACCTGCCACATCTGTGGACTGAAAAAGTCTTTTTACTTTGTTTGGGATATCCTTGCTAATCAGTGTTTTATAGACCTTGGACCAAGCGGAAAAAGAAGTTATTTTCTGCTTTATTGAAAAATCTGCGTCAAAGGCGTAATCAATCATTCCGCCGACGATGTGATCCTTATATGAGCGCGTGCGCGCATTAAGATACGCTGCAAAACTTGTATCTATATCGAGCAGGGGATTATATCCCGATGTTTCTGCTGAATTTAACATTATGAAAACCTCCCTGAAATTACCGTATTATTCCATATCATCTGTAAGAGCCTTGTGAAGATTATATGTTTCCGCAAGCAGCGAGCCGGTGTATTCGGCAATAGTCTGGAGTTTTTCCTTTTCGTTGTCGGACATTGTTTTCTTCTCGGCTTTGAGTTCGTTGAGACCGTCAAGAGTTTTTTGCGTGTCAAGGAGGATAACTTCCGTTTCTTCCTCGATCTTGGCTTTAAGTCCCTGGAATGAAGCATATACCTGCTGACGGACTGTTTCGGTAAAGTCGCTGGAAATTTTCATTTCGTGGAATTGTTTCTTTACATTCTGTTTGAAGCCTGCTTTGTACTTGTCGATCCTTTCCTGAACGAGCAGCTTGTCAACGGAGAATTTTCCTGTAAAGGTTCCCGCAAGACCGGCTATCGCCATAAGGCAAAGTCCGGCAGGAGAAAGGAATGCGCCGCCGACTACGGTGGTCACGAGCAGGAACGAAGTTGCAAGCCATGTGGTAAGACCTGTAAGTCCTCCGAGGAGAGCGCCCTTGATTCCTGCTTCACGGAATCCTATGAACAGACCTCCCGTACCAACGCTTCCAATTGCAACGCCTATGATCTGATCTACAACGCCTCCGTTTCTGGAGCGCTTCTGTGTTACCGAGAACATTTCCTGTATCCTGCTGACGGAAGCAAAAAATTCGTCCTCGAATGACTGGAGCCTTACGGCTTCATCACTGAGCGCAACGTTTATTTCGTTCTGGATCTGTTCACAAATGAGCTGGGCTTTGTTTTCGATATTGTCCTTTATCCTGTCGGTAAGTTTTGAATAAACTATCTTGAGTTTGTCCCGCTTAAGGTCGTCAGCGCTCATAGGATAATCGTCGATAACTTTCATTGCAGTCTCTTCGATCTGTACCCAGTAGCTGTCAAGTATTGGCTGAAGATCTTCAAAAACGCTGTTTGCTGCATCGTTGATACGGACAAATTCCGCACGTTTCTTAGTCCTTATGTCGTCTATTTCTTCAATAGCGGCATTGTATTTTTCCATAAATTCGTCAGTTTCCATCATAAGGGAATTTTCTCTTATGATTATGGAATTGATAAGCTCCGAACCGGAACTTATTATTTTGTTAGCAAGTATCTGGAGGGTGATAGAGCCTCTTTCCTGAGTGAGCATTGTTTCAAGAACTTTTTCAAAGGTAGGGAAGTTGCTTTCTTCAAGCATAGCCTGATCGCCGCTTTCCTTAGCCATAAGCGCTTTTTTGGCATAAACGCCGATTACTTTAGGCTTGCCTATTTTGCGTTTATAAACGGCAAATTCCTTGGAATCTTCGCCCATTACCATTTTTGCTTTTTCCATAACATAGCTTCCGATACGTTTTTCAACGGTCTCGACGATCCTGTCCTCGTCCTCTTTTGAGAACGTACCGAAGCAGTTTACGGCAAATATGATACGTCCCATATCGCTTGTAAGCATACGTTTTTCGAGAAATTCCTTTTCAAACTGTGAAAAAGGAGAGTTGGCACTTATAACAAAAACGGCAGCATCTATTTCGGGAAGTATGGAAAGGGTGACATTCGTCATCTGTTCGTCGTCGTTAAGACCCGGAGTGTCGATGATATCAACGTTATTTTTGCAGAAGTCGGTAGCATAGTATACAGTAGCCTGCTTGACCGTTTCGGCAGTTTTTTCCGATTCATAGGAAAGTTTTGTAACGTAATTTTCAAGCTGGTTGATATCTACTTTTTCCGTCTCACCGGTCTTGTATTCTACCATAACATACGGTGTATCGCTGTATGTTACTCGGTTCAGCGTCGCTGTGGCAGGAAGAACGTCCGCCGGCAGGACTTCCTGACCGAGCAGAGCGTTTATGAGCGTGCTTTTTCCGCGCTTGAACTCACCGACGATAGCAACTTCAAAATGTTCCTTAGCGACCTTTTCAATGGTGTCGCCAATGGATCTTGCAGTATGTACCAGATCGACGCTTTCACAGTATTCTTTAAGCTGACTGAGACTTTCCGTAAGCTCGGCTACAGTGTCCTTGTAAGCCGAGTAGCTTCCGTAGTTGATTGTCTGTTCCATAAAATTCCTCCCAACTCAAAATATGAAAACCGACAGGACGGCAAAATTTTAAAATCATATTTAATTAATTATAACATAATTTCACTTCCAATGTCAACAATTTTATCAGAATTTATGCACAAAACTTATTGTAAATTAGTCAAAAAGTAAAATTTGACAAAAAATTTGCCCACTGCTTTATGTAAAAGCAGTGGGTGGTATATATTATGCTTATCAGTAACCTCTTTTATCCATAGTCCTTACAAGATAAACAAATTCGTTTTTGTATTCATCGCTCTGGTAATCGTAATTATCAAGCATTTCAAGGATATGTTCACAGTCTGCATTGCCTTTGAAAGCGCTGCCCCGGAGAACCATTGCAAATTCCGCAGCCGCAGCCGCAAAGGTCATGTTGGACGGCATTTTCTCGGTGTATATCTCCTTTGAAACGGGAACTTCAAGCAGCTTGCTGGTGTCGCCGTCAGGCTGTTTGTAGCGAAGCGAAACGGTCAGAAGTTCATCGCTGTATTCGCCGTTGCTTTCGTAGGAATAGTTCACCGAACTGTATTTAAGCGAAGCAGGAGGAACGTCTGAATTTTCCCCGTCATTGAGGATAAGCTCGTAAAGCGCAGTAACGGTGTGTCCTGCACCGATCTCTCCTGCGTCCTTGGTGTCGTCTGCAAAATCCTCGTTGGCAAGCGCACGGTTCTCGTAACCTACAAGTCGGTAAGAAGCCACGTTTTCCGGGTTGAACTCAACTTGGATCTTTACATCTTTTGCAACGGCGTAAAGCGTTCCGGACATTTCTTTTACAAGAACTTTTTCCGCTTCAAGACGGCTGTCAATGTAGGAATAGTTTCCGTTGCCGTGGTCTGCAAGGGCTTCCATGCGGTTGTCCTTGTAGTTTCCCGTGCCGAAGCCGAGTACCGACAGGAACACGCCCGAATCACGCTTTTCCTCAATGAGCTTTGTAAGTTCTTCTTCGCTGGAAATACCTACGTTAAGATCGCCGTCAGTGGCAAGGATAACGCGGTTGTTTCCGCCGTCTATGAAATATTTTTCCGCAAGTTCGTAGGCACGGTTTATTCCTGCTTCGCCGAAGGTGGAGCCGCCTGCTTCAAGACTGTTGATAGCTTTCTTTATCTCGTCTTTCTGGTCTCCGGTAAGACCCTTTGCAACAACCTTATCTTCGCCCGCATATGTTACAATTGAAATTCTGTCGTCCTCGGTAAGATTGTCGGTCAGCATCGAGAAAGATTCCTGAACGAGTGGAAGTTTATCCTCCGAAAACATCGAGCCGCTCACATCTATCAGGAAAACAAGGTTTGTGGGTACACGTTCTTCTTGGGGAATATCCTCTGCTTTAAGACCAACGAGCAGAAGTTTTGCTTCGTCATTCCAAGGACAGTCGGAAAGTTCCGTGTTCACCGAGAATGGATCGTCGGTAGTAGGTTCGGAATAATCGTAATCGAAATAGTTTATAAATTCTTCAATGCGGATAGCATCAGGGTCAACATATCCGCCCATTTCTATCATTCGTCTGGCGTTGGCGTAGGAAGCCGTGTCAACATCTATGGAAAATGTTGAAAGAGGCTCTTCCGCAGCGGCTTTGAAACTGTTTTCAATTATGGGATTGTATTCCTCAGTGTTGTAATAACCGTTGTCATACGGCATCATAACAGCACCGTTTACTGCACCGGGCATAGCTTCTGTAAATGCCATTGTTGTTTCGGGCATGGCTTCATATGCTTCGCCTTCTGCCATATCGCCGATAGTTTCGTAAACCTTTTCGTATGACTTGTTATCCTGAACAGCGTCATAAGAATTTCCGTTCATAGGTGCTCCTGCGTTGCCGGTGCTTTCATCTGAAGCTCCGCACCCCGAAAGCGTTCCCGCTAAAATTGAAATTGCCGCTATAAAACTTAATATCTTATTCTTTTTCATAGTATCAGTTCCTTTCTGTTAATTGAATGACTGCACAACGCCCTCGAAAAGCGTTTCGCCGGAGGGTGATTCTATTTCGTACATAAACGGACGATCTGCGGTGAAGTATATAGACTCTATAATGGGGATCGCCGTATTGTATGGCATAATTACCGCAGTTACCGCAGCGGCTTCCGTACCTTTTTCTCCGCATTTGATTTTTGCGGAATGTATTACTTCGGAAATATACAGGTTACCGTCTGAAATATCCGCCATTTCTCCGAAATTTGCGTTATTCGGGTCAAATGCTTCAAGTATCGCGTAACTTTTCAGAGTTTCCACCATTGAATTATTGAATTCACATTCAAATCTTGGAATTGAAATAGTTACTTCCGTAGAATTATAAGAAAGCTCCATTGCTTCGGCAAGCTGTTCATTTGTCATGGAAGATATAATATTGCCTACGTTTTTGCTTTCGTCCGTGGGAAGATACAGCTTCATGACCGAATCGTCCTTGTAGGGCAGGATAATGCTCTTGAAAATTTCTCCCTCGGCGTAATCGACGGTGTGGGTGTCGTGCATAAACATTGTGGAAACATCTCCGTCAACGCCGTGAAAAATATTTTCATTGCTTACGCCGCTGAAAGGAATTTCCCATTCGTTGTTGAAATATAACGCGTTCACAAGCACCATTCGTGCAAGGTCATCAAGCGGTTCGGAAAAGATCGTGGGGATAAGCCCGTTTGTCTTGCTTTTTACCCAGCTGTTGATGTCGTTTACAAACTTGTCGGAAGTCAGGTCCTCGGTGAAATTTTCCGCTTTGAAATTTTCGCTTATGCCGGTCAGATATTCGGGGTAAATGTTGTCAAAATTCTCAGACAACCAGACGGAATCGCTTACCGTGATAGTGCCGTCCTCCCGGTCAAGCTCGGAAATAAGCCTTTTGCAGTCCTCGGTCATTTCTTCTTTTGAGGAATAACCAAGCGCGTTCAGCATCTGCGCTTCGGTGTCAGAACTTGTTCCTGCGCCAGCCGCAGCCATACTCAGGGCAAGTTTTATGCTTAGCGGCGAAATTACAAAATTTTTCTCCTCGTTCTGCAAACAGCTTTTCAGAAGTGCTTCACTGAGTTGCCCGTTTATTGGCTGAAAATCTGTCGGCATACCAACGCCGGTAATTTCTGATTGTTCGGCGGCAGTTTTGCTCACTTGGGGTATCTCCGCTGCTGCTTCGGAAGTTTTCATAGGCATTGTATCCGTTGGGTGGTAAGTTTCGGGAATTTCAGCAGGTGTGGTATCCGTTGTTCCGTAGATCTCTGAAATTTCCGTGGGCATTGTATCCGTGGGGTGATAAGTTTCATATGCAGTTGTAATGCTGAGCTCGCTCAGCGTTTCCGTGTCCGCTTTTTGTGCCACACAGGCGGACAGGCTTGCCGCTGCGACAATTGCGGAAATAATTTTTAAACATTGCCTTTTCATAATATTTCCTTTCTATTCGGTCTGTCTGACTTCGTGCCATTTTTCAAGAAGAGGGGAGATGTCACCGCTGTATGAAAATCTCATTCTGTCGTAGAAAAAGTCGTCAACGCTTACCTGCAGATATTCTGTTGGTGCGGAATTTTCGTCCAGACTTATCCAGCCGTTGTGGAAGATCAATCCGCCGCTTTCCGTTTCCTCGATTTGCGGAGCGTTTTCAAAAGCAAGGGAATAGTTGCCGTTTTCATTTTTCAGCGGAAGAATGTAACTTCCGTCCTGCTTCATTGTGTAGATCGAATCACTTTCAAGAGTGATGTTTTCCGCGTCTCCAGTTTCGGTATTCTTGGCGGAAATTTCATAGCAGGTGGAATTTCCCTTGCTGTAGACACGGTCAACATAGGCGTTTACAATAACGTCGGTCTGGATAAGAACATCTTCCTCAACGAAATATTCTTCGCCGGACGATACGGAAGAAAGTGCATTTCCCGCTGCTGAGGGATATGTTCCATTGTCGGACGGAGCGGCTTCTTCCGCAATATCGCCGTTAAATTCTTCTTCTGCGGCTTCGGTGTATTCCTGAAATGTTGTTGTAACAGCTTGTGTTTCGGGAATAGCGTCCATTGCCATTGATTCGTTTGATGACATATCCTGCGAGTTGTTGTTTATGATCCTTACGGAAACGGGAAAAATTATCAGTGCCGCTGCGCAGACGGTCGCCCATACGGCAGGTTTGCGGAAAACTATCTTTTTGGGCAAGGGTTTTGAGGTGACGGTGCCTTCGGGCTTGGATTCAAGGTTTCCCTCGATCTTTTCCCAGATGGAGTCCATATCGGGGGAATTTTTTTCTGCGTTTTCTTTGTAAAGTTTTATAAGTTTGTTAGTTTTCATATGGAATCCACCTCCCCGATAAATTTTTTTAGCTTTCCGACAGCGTTCCTGTATTTCCATGTTACCGTTCCGAGAGGTTTGTCAAGAACGGCAGAAATATCGCGGAACGTCATGCCGGCAATAATTTTCATGTTTAAAATTTCCCGTTCGCTTGTATCCAGCCGTTCCAGTGCATCCGATACCGCAAGACCGCCGGTAACGGAATCTTCTACCGAAAAGCTGTCGGCGGGTTCGGCGATGCTGTCCTCATCACCGTCAAAAGGCGTAAGCAATTCACGTTTGCGCTTTTTCAGCATATCAAGAGCCATATTTCTTGCGATAGTGACAAGCCAACGCTTATGCCTGCCGCCAAAGCAATATGTATCTGCAATGTTCCAAAGCTTCAAGAAAAATTCCGATGTTATGTCCTCCGCGTCATGCACATTGTTAAGTATCTGATATGCGCACTGATAGACAGTTTTGCCATATTCATCGTAAATTTCTTTCAGACCTTGTTTGTCGCCTTGTTGGATAAGTGATATCCGGCGTTCAAACTGTCTGTCCGTCATACTGTTTACCACCTCAATTTTACCCGTCTGATATATATACGATTATGCGCAGTTATTTTTATGGGTAAATTTTATACAAAAATCAAAATAAAAATTTGTTGCTATTTACAAAAAATAAACGGCGCACCGTAAGGGTACGCCGTAAATTCAGTTTTGTTATCAGCCGATCTTGTTAAGCTCGTCAAGAAGATTTTTCTTAGCTTCAAGGCTCTTCATTCCTTTGGCAAAGATGCAGTCCATTCTGTAGCGGATGTAATCCTCGTAAAGTTTAGTACCGAATACATTTTCTTCAATAAGCTCCTTGTAGGAATTTGTATCCATATTTCCGGATATAACATAAAGGAGCTTTTCCAGTGCTTGCATTTTCTTGTCGTCTTCCGAAAGAGTCTTTGAAGCAGGAAGAGCATTGATCTCCACAAGATGATTTCTCTTGTCCGAACGGATAGAAAATCCCTTTGTATCAAGATTTCCGAGAGTTCTGATGATGTTTGTTTCAAGAGCCTGCTCAGCAAACGGGAACATACGCAATGGAAGATCTTCTTCATTTACTTCGATGTAGATAGCTTTATCACACGCCGGAGCAAGTATAACCTTATATATGTCGGCAAACCAGTATGTGCCGTCATCATTGAATGTGAGAGGATATTTGTAGCCTTTCATGTCGGCGCTGAGAGCAAATTCAAGTATCGGCTCTCTGCCGGAAACATAATAGCTGTCATGATTTGCCGAACATTTTTCTGCCGTGATATCGGTAAGTCTTTCAACGGTAAATTCGCCAATATCATCTTTATCTCCGTCAAGGAATGTGCGAGTGCCGTCGTAAGTATTATCATAAAGATTTTTTGCAAAATCAACGGAGCATATGTAATTTTCGTTGAATTTGCTCATAGCGTCGGTCATAACGTCGTCGAGTATAAGTCCGTCTGCTTCATTGAAGAAATATTCTCCGATAACACATTTTTTCAGAGCGGCTTTTATTACTTCGTCCTCATCCTTTGTAAGCTCCGTAAAGCTGAAACGGGAATATATCTGTTCCATCATAACGTCGATCGGAACTTCTCCGCTTATGTATTTAAATCTGTCATTATTGAGCAGAGTTGCCATTTTAGGAAGTATCTTCTGTTTTGCCGAATCAGGAGTAGTTATTTTATTGGAAATAATACCCAGACATACAAGAAATTCCGCGTAATCTTTCATTACCGTCTGTTCATTAAGATAGTTGAAGAAGTATCCGTATACATATCCTGAGAAGAACTCCTTCAGACTGTTGAACAAATCAGGATTTTTGCCTATTTCTTCAATATATTTTTCCCTTAGTTCGGCGGTATTTTCCGGAGCAATAGACTTGCTTCCCCCGTTAAGAGAAATCAGTCTGCTTTCCTGTCCTTTGAAAAATAATTTAAGATATGTATCGTATCTTTGATTTTTTGCTCCTGATCTGAGATCCTCATAGAATGTCCATATGAGGAATGCGCGCTGCATATTTTTCACCACATCGGATGATGATTCCATAAGCGCATTTACGTCGATCTCAACATTTGCTCCGAATTTAGAGGTCTTGTTGAAATCAGCGAGTATCTTGCCGATTTCCTCTTTAAATGCGGCGTGCGCAGGGGACTTCTCCATAAATATTACCGCGTCAAGTATTTCCGGACCGGTAACCGTCAGATCGAAAACGACACTCATTTTATGCTCCGTTTCTCAGCGGCTTAAAATAGTTTATAAAATCGCTCTTGCCCCGTCTGCCGCTGACGGCGGGAAGCGAAAAAATTCATATTCCGTAAATGCTGCGGTATTCTTTCATTTTGTCAAGGTATTCCTTTCCGGGAATTACCTCGTCTTTGATAGCTTCGATTATGTCGTCCATGTTTATGATAGAATAAATATTTATTCCAAATTCTTCTTTAATGTCCTGAACTGCCGATCTGTCGCTGTTAAGACCCTTTTCCATACGATCAGCCTGAATGAACATACCGGCTATTTCTACATCAGCAGCTTCTTTCAGCTTAGGGAGAACTTCTCTCAGTGCTTTTCCGGAGGTGACAACATCTTCAATTATTATGACCTTTTCACCGGCGGTGAGCTGCTTGCCGACAATAACGCCGCCTTCGCCGTGGTCCTTGGCTTCTTTTCTGTCGAAGCAGTAATTTGCGTCAATGCCGTATTTATTATAAAGCGCGGTAGCCGTAGCAACGGAAAGGGGGATTCCCTTATATGCCGGACCAAAGAGAGTTTCAAACTCAACTCCGCTTTCATGTATACATTCTGCATAGAAGCTGCCGAGCTTTGCGAGCTGTGCACCTGTTTTATAGTTTCCTGAATTCATAAAATACGGAGATATTCTTCCGCTTTTCAGTGTAAATTCTCCGAATGTCAATACTCCGCTGTCTACCATAAATCTTATAAAGTCCTGCTTGTAGCTCATTTGTAAAATTTTCCTTTCCGGTTTCTGCCATAAGCTCTTTCAAAAAGCGGGATATACTTCCAAAAATTGTATGAACAAGAACCTTAATATAATTTTAATAGATACAAATAAATTATATCACAATTAATTCCTAAAATCAACACTATAATTCATATAAAAAAATTGCATTTTTTTTTGCAATATGCTAAAATAGTATTGTCATATAATAAAAATATTGATCGAAAGGAACTTTTTTATGAGGATAAGAAGGAAAAAATGGGCGCGCCCTGAGTTGGCCGTCTGTCCGTATTACATTGAAGATCCGTCCGCTTACAAAGGAAAGTGGAATACCGTATTTGATAATAAAAATCCTGTTTATGCTGAACTTGGCTGCGGAAAAGGCTGGTTTGCAGCTCAGGCAGCTTTGAAGTATCCGGGGATAAACTGGCTGGCAATGGACATAAAAAGTGATATGCTTGGAGTTGCGCGCAGGACGATAGAAAAGGCTTTTGCGGAAGCGGGGAGCGAAGTTGATAACATCAAGCTCGTTTCCCAGAATATAGAAATGATACTTACATCATTTGATGAAAATGACAGGATAGACAGGCTCTATATAAACTTCTGCAATCCATGGCCGAAAGATAAGCACAATAAACGGCGCCTTACGCACACACGGCAGCTGAAACAGTACAGGGTGTTCCTTATAGACGGCGGAGAGATACATTTCAAGACGGATGATGATGAACTGTTTGAAGAATCCATTGAATATTTTTCAGATTCCGGATTTGAAATAAAATACCTTACGCGCGATCTTCATTCTTCGGATTATCCGGATAATATCATGACAGAGCACGAAAAGATGTTTACCGATGAAGGAAAAAAGATAAAATTCCTTATTGCCGTGAAAAAACCAAATTAAAAATAACCCGCGTGTATCATTCAGTATTAATGACAAACGCGGGTAATTTTTATCAGTGTTTGAATTTAATTTCCGGCATTGTATCCGACATCATGTCAAAATCCTTATTTTTACCGGGTTTGCTGAAGAAAATATCCGGGTCGATAGGATCGGAAAGCCGTTTCGGTTCGGAAGCAGCTTGCTTTTTGCTCTTTTTGTTTTTGGGATTTTCCTCGTCGTCAAACTGTACTGCAAATGGATTGTTGACTGTTTCCTTAGCCCGCTTTCCATATCTTGACTGCATTCTTTCACGGTTGATCTTGTTGGCTTCAATAGAAGCGTTGATCTGTTCCTGAAGTTTTTTGAGATCAAGTTCGGTATTGCTTTCAGCCTTGGGCTGTTCAGCTCTGGCGATCTCCGGAGTGCTTGTTTTTCCGGAATAATAATCGTGTGTATCAGCAAATGCGAATGCGTCAAGACCATCTTCACTTGGTTCTTCAAAGACAAATTCTTTGATCTCGTCCTGAGTATCCTCATCTTCTTCCTGGAATGTGGTTACGGCATACATATCATTTTCTTCGCTGTTTTCAATGACTTCACCGTATTCAGCATCCTGTTCGCTTTCCTGTGCAAGAGCTTCCATGTCGCGCTTCATTTTTTCAAATGCGCTTTCGGCTGCACTTGTGGAAGAAGCAGGGGAATTGTCAGCTGCAGTTCTTTCGGATACAGCCTCTGCGGCTGTTTCTGCCGCTTCTTCTGCTTCCTTAGCAGCTTTTTCTGCAGCTTTTTTGGCGGCTTCTTTTTCTGCTTCGGCTTTTGCTTTTGCAAGATCCTGAACGGCGTTGAGAACTCTTTTACTTACCGTAGGCTTCTGTTCTTCGCCTATAAAATCATATCCGTCAAGATCAATGTCGGAAGCTGCCGGTGCAGATTCGGCAGGTGAAGGAGAAGAGAATGTAAATTCCGATGAGTTGGATACCGTTTGTGAAATGTCAAGATCAAAGTCTGCGAAATCATGTTCAGGTGCTGTAGAACGTACAGGAGTAAGTTCGGGCTTGGGTTCAGGCTTAGCAGTTTCCTGAACAGGAGCTTTACTTTCAGGAGCGGCAGGAGCAGCCTGGTTTTCTGCAGCAGATGCCGCAGCTTTCTTCCGACGGCTTGCAAACAGTTCCATGTAGCTGTTCTTGCGGTCAGCAGGATCAGCCTGATTATCAGGATTGCCCTGAACATTTTGTGCGTTTTCAGTATTGACAGCAGAAGGCTTTTCTTCCGCTTTTTCAGCCGTACTATGTTCCGGTGCCGTATGAGAGGAAGGTGTATTATTAAGTGAATTTATAGCGTCAAGTACGGAAGAAACAACGACCTGTCCCTTTGAATTAAATCTGACAACAGGTTCTTCCGGTTCACCAATTTCATGTTTTTCGGCTTGTTCAGCATTATTTTTTGGAGCTTCTGCAACAGGAACAGGCTCAGGAGCAGGAGCGGGTGCAGGTGTATGCTTAGGCGCAGATACGCCAAGATTTTTGAAAGCGGCAGCAACAGAGCTGCTGAGATCGTCCTCGTCGGCTGCCTGTACGGGTGCAGGTTCCGGAGCAGGAGCGGCAGGCGCAGGCTTGGGAGCACCAAGATTTTTGAAAGCAGCAGCAACGGAGCTGCTGAGATCGTCCTCGTCGGCTGCCTGTACGGGTGTAGGTTCCGTAGCAGGAGCGGCAGGCGCAGGCTTTGGAGCGCCAAGATTTTTGAAAGCAGCAGCAACGGAGCTGCTGAGATCGTCCTCATCGGCTGCCTGTACGGGTGCAGGTTCCGGAGCAGGAGCGGCAGGCGCAGGCTTTGGAGCGCCAAGATTTTTGAAAGCAGCGGCAACGGAGCTGCTGAGATCATCCTCATCGGCTGCCTGTACGGGCGCAGGCTCGGGGGCAGGAGAAACAGGTGCAGGTTTTGGAGCCGGCGCAGGCTTGAGAGCGGGAGCAGCAGCTTCAGGCTTAGGAGCAGAAGCCGGCGTTGGTTTCTGTTCAGCTGCGGGTTCTTCTTTCTTCTTAGGCGCAAAAAATTCTTCAATACCTTTTTTTATACTTGCAAGGTTATCTCTTGAAGTCTGATCCGAATATCCTTTTATTATAGCAAGCGCATTGATATCGTCCGATGAACGATCGTCCTTTTTCTCGATCATCATCTGTGCAGCTATAAGCTTTGCTTTATCCGTAACAGGGACTTTTTTCTTATCAAGTCCGCTGTTCAGAACATAGATAGGTACAAGCGATTTGTACTGTTCCGGGAAGTTTTCATCAATAAGTTTTTTGGATGCTTCTTCGGAATCGTTTGTATACCAGCTTACTGCCATTATCATGATCTTATCGGCAGGAATAGAAGACAAATTCTTTTTTATGTAATCCATGATCGGGAGCTTGTCTCCATATACTCCACTGGCAAATATTATCAACTTATATGCAAGCATTTTAGTAGTATTGAAGCTGTCAACGCTTATAACATCGGCGTCAACATCTTCTTTGAGCCAATCGGCATACGTTTTGGTATGACCGAATTTTGTTGAATAAACAACCGCGATCTTTTTCATTAGCTTCATCAGCGGACAGAATATCCTGCCGCATCCTCCTTATTGCAGTATATTGATCATAATTCATAAGGTCGAGCAAATACTATACATTATAATTATATATATTAATGCTGTCTTATTTGTGAATTTTATGTTAATAATAGATAAATTTTATACAAATCTTAAATTTTAAAAGATGATGTTTATTAAAAATGCACAACAAACAGAAGCGATTTAAAGCAGTATAAACAATTGCAATATACTAAAGCGTTTGCTGCTTGTGTACAGACTTAGTTACGATATGGAAAATTATTCAAAATATTTCCTGCTTTTATTTAACACAGGTCATATTTTTATTACCTTTTACAAGTAATTTTCCTGCTTTTACAATATTATATCACAATAAACAAATTTTTTCAACATTTTTTTAAAATTTATAATATTTTTAAATTAAAAAGACATTATCTCAAAAGGAATTTCGTCAGGATAAATAATAAGTTGTAAAGCTTTGACCGTAAGTATTGAAATTTTAAGTATATTATGGTATAATAATTATGTTTATTTTTCTGGAAGGAGTCTGTCATGATATGAAAATTGCTATCCTTGAAGCTAAAACAGTTTCAAAAGGGGATGTTTCCTTTGAAGAAATATATAAACTCGGAGACGTTGATGAATATCCTCTTACACCGGCAGAAAAGATAATTTCCAATGTCGGATATGCGGAAGCGGTCCTGTGCAATAAAACTCCATTTACAAAAGATATCCTTGAAGCGTGTCCGAATTTGAAATATATAGGATTATGCGCTACCGGATATAATAATATTGATATTGATACCTGCCGCAGACTTGGGATAACCGTTTCCAATGTTCCTGCATATTCAACGTCGGCAGTTGCACAGCAGGTGTTTTCATTTATACTGTATTTTGCCGGCAAAACCTCTCAGTATGCAGAATATGTCAAAGAAGGCGGCTGGATAAGGTCGGAGACATTCTCGGATTTTGCTTTTCCGATAACCGAACTTGCAGGAAAAACAATCGGTATCATCGGTTATGGTTCTATAGGAAGAAAAGTTGCCGCTATTGCAGAGGCTTTTGATATGAACGTGATCGTAAATACAAGAACTGCAAAACAGGACAGCACGGTAAAATTTGTTGGTCTGAAAGAACTTTTTGAACAGTCGGATTTTATAACGGCGCATTGTCCCCTTACGGAAGATACAAAAGGTCTGATATGCCGTGATGTGCTTGACCTTTGCAAGCCGTCATGCATAGTTATAAATACCAGCAGGGGAGCCGTGGTAAACGAGACGGATCTTGCAGCTGCTCTTAACAGCGGAAAAATTGCCGGAGCTGCTCTTGATGTTCTGTGTGAAGAGCCGATGTCAGAAAAAACTCCTCTGAAAAATGCAAAGAACTGCATTATCACTCCGCACATTGCATGGGCGCCTTTAGAGACAAGAAAACGTCTGATAGGCATAGTTGCTGAAAATCTCAAAGCATTTATTAACGGTGATCCTGTAAATACGGTCACCTGATATTATAGATAGAAAGGCGATAACAATGTTTGATATCAATGAAAAGAAAAGAATAGTTGTAAAGGTAGGCACATCAACGCTGACGCACAAGACCGGAAGGCTGAACATACGCAGGGTGGAAAAACTCGTAAAAGTTCTTTCGGATATCCATAACAGCGGAAAGGAGATCATACTTGTTTCTTCCGGAGCAATAGGTCTGGGAATGTCAAAAATGAGCCTTACCGAGCGTCCTAAGGATACTCCTATGAAACAGGCTTGTGCAGCTGTAGGACAGTGTGAGCTTATGTATATGTATGACAAACTTTTTGGTGAACATAACATAACCGTTGCACAGATACTGCTGACAAGATATATACTTGACACTCCGCGCAAAAACAATGTTGTAAATACTTTTGAAAAGCTCCTTGACCATAATGTTATACCGGTAGTAAATGAAAACGATACCGTTGCAATTGATGAGCTGGAGCTTGAACTGGGCGAAAACGACAGCCTTGCGGCGCACGTCGGTATCATAAGCCGTTCGGATATGCTTATCATACTTTCGGATATTGACGGCTTTTATAACGGTAACCCAAACGAAAACCCGGATGCGGAAGTTATTCCGGTGATAAATAAGATAGATGACAATATCCGTTCTCTTGCAGGAGGCGCAGGCTCAAAGCTCGGTACCGGCGGAATGGTAACAAAGCTCAATGCCGCGGAGCTTGCTCTTGGTGCAGGTATGGATATGGCTATCCTCAACGGAAGAAATCCGTATATTCTTTATGATTTCTTTGACGGCAAGTCTGTCGGCACGATATTTACAGAAAAATAATTATATGGAGGAATGAATATGACTTATATAGAAACGCTTGGAGCAAATGCCAAGGCTTCCGAAAAAGCTCTGAGGTGCGCTTCAACACAGGAAAAAAACAATGCTCTTGCAGCAATTGCATCTGCTATTGAAGAAAATACCGATAATATCCTTGCCGCCAATGCGAAAGACCTTGAAGCGGCAAAGGAAAACGGCATTTCTCCTGTTATGCAGGACAGGCTCCGTCTTACCGCCGAAAGGATAAAAGGCATTGCAGACGGTGTACGAGATGTTATAAAACTTGAAGATCCTGTCGGTTCCGCTGATTTCTGCTCAGTTCGTCCGAACGGCATGAGAATAACTAAAGTCCGTGTGCCTCTTGGGGTAATAGGGATCATTTTTGAATCCCGTCCTAATGTTACTGTAGATGCGGCTGTTCTTTGCCTTAAAGCGGGAAACGTTGTTATCCTGCGCGGCGGAAAAGAAGCGTATAATTCAAATAATATACTGTGCAGCATAATGCGTGATGCAATATCCTCATGCGGATTTCCGGCAGACGCTGTGCAGTTTGTTGACGATACAACACGGGAAGTAACTACTCAGCTCATGAAATGCAGCAAATATCTTGATGTTCTTATCCCCCGCGGAGGAGCAGGACTTATACGCGCTGTAAAGGAAAATGCTTCCGTACCTGTTATAGAAACAGGCGTGGGAAACTGTCATGTTTATGTTGATGAATCCGCAGACTACGATATGGCTGTCAACATAGTTGATAACGGAAAAACTCAGCGGCCGTCTGTATGCAATGCTGTCGAATCACTGCTTGTTCATGAGAAAATAGCAGACAAGATCCTCCCGCTCATAAAGAAACGCCTTGATGAACATAATGTGGAAATACGCGGCTGTAAAAGGACTGCCGAGATACTGGGAGAATGTGTTGTTCCTGCCGCTGAAGATGACTATGCTAAAGAATTTCTTGATTATATAATCTCCGTAAAAGTGGTATCCGGTATCGACGAAGCTATAGAGCATATTGCCAGATACAGCACGGGACACAGCGAGTGTATCGTTACAAATGATCTTGCAAATGCAGAAAAATTCAAGAACGAGGTGGATTCAGCCGCTGTTTATGTTAACGCTTCAACGAGATTTACCGACGGCGGAATGTTCGGCTTCGGGGCGGAAATAGGGATATCCACTCAGAAGCTGCACGCAAGAGGACCTATGGGACTGCGTGAGCTTACATCAATGAAATATCTTATTGACGGAAACGGTCAGATCCGCTGACGAAAGGAGTGCCTGCATTTATCATGGACGATAAAAAAGATTTTTTCGATTATGATACCTATATAAAAGGCGAACCGGAAAAAGACAGGAAAAATAAAAAAAACAAGCCGGCAAAAAATTCTCAGAAACCTCCTAAGCTCGTTCCTTCCGATAACATTGAAAAAATGAAACGGAAGCAGCAGGATAAGGAATCTATAGACAATATCAAAAAAATGTTCGGAGAAGCTCTTGATGAAAGCCATGAAGAGCTTGCCGAATTTGCCGACGAACAGGCAGTTCCGGATATGCCGGAAGCAAATCCCGAGGGTGTAAGAAGAAAGCTATATTTTGTGTTCGGAATAGTTATTTCCATACTCGCGATAATTGGGCTTATTTCGGTAATAAGCTATACAGTTGACAGAATAAGGGAATTTGCCGATAACACTCAGCAGAAAACAGAGTTTGCACGGTTTGTTTATCCTATCGTTATATGCGATCCTGCGCCGTTCGACCAGACGGTAAAGCTCAGGAGCGACACTATGCTTACAGCAGCTATATGGGATATTATTCTTTATGAGGACAAAAGCAAATATGAATCGGATTTTGATATGATAATAGTTCCGGAGCTTGATGTTGAACAGCATGTAACAAAGCTGTTCGGAGCAGGTATCGGTGTTGAACATCAGTCTATTCTCGGAGCAGATGTGCAGTTCTATTATGATGAGAGCATAAAGTCTTACAGAATACCGTCAAATCCTAAGTATTTTACCTATTCTCCTTACATAGAGAACATTTCAAGGGTAGGAGAAAGATACACTCTTACGGTAGGATATGTTTCACCTACACCGGCATGGCTCACGCTTACTTCCGACGATGAGCCGGAGCCGGATAAATATGTTGAATATGTTGTTTCAAAGCGCGGAGATGAAATGACGCTTGTAGCAATACAGGAATCTGATCTTAAGGTGGAATCTGATCATGGCATCTAAAAATAAAGCTGACCGGACAAATGCAATGCGGCTTCTTGAAGCGGCGGGAATAGAGTTTGAAACTTCGGAGTACGAAGTTGATGAAAATGATCTTTCAGGAACTCATGCAGCGGAGATGCTTGGGCGCGATCCTGATACCGTATTCAAGACCCTTGTTCTAAAAGGGGACAAGACCGGGTATTTTGTATGCTGCATACCCGTGAATAAAGAATTGGATCTGAAAAAAGCGGCAAAAGTGTCCGGAAATAAAAAATGTGAAATGCTTCATGTAAAGGATCTCCTCGGCGTAACCGGATATATCCGCGGAGGCTGTTCTCCGGTGGGAATGAAAAAGAAATTCCCGACATTTATAGATGCTTCCGCCGGAAATATGGACACATTTTCCGTAAGCGCCGGCGCAAGAGGAAAACAGATGATAACTGATCCGCAAAAACTTCGCGCATATCTTGATGCTGAATTTGCAGATGTTACGGCTTGAAAGGAATGATAAATATGAACAGTGAAATCAGAAATATTGATCTCTGGCAGAGCGGAGAAACTAAGATACAGTGGGTAAAGGGCAATATGCCGCTCCTCAGAGGTATTGAGGAAGAATTTTCAAAGGAAAAACCGTTCAATGGCATAAAAGTTGCTCTTTCCGTTCACTTGGAAGCAAAAACCGCATATCTTTGCCGCGTTCTTGCGGCAGGCGGCGCGGAGATGTACATCACCGGAAGCAATCCGCTCTCCACACAGGACGACGTTGCAGCCGCTCTTGTTCACGGAGGACTTAATGTTTTTGCATGGTACAATGCCACCGCAGAGGAATATCACCGCCATACCGCCGCAGTCATAGAAGCAGGTCCGAACATTATAATTGATGACGGCGGCGATCTGGTAAATCTTATTCATAATGAATATCCCGAAAAGATAGCAGATGTTATCGGCGGCTGTGAGGAAACTACTACAGGAATTATCCGCCTTATTGCAATGGCAAAAGAAAACAAGCTGAAATTCCCCATGGTGCTTGTAAACAACGCCGACTGCAAACACCTTTTTGACAACCGTTACGGTACGGGACAATCGGTATGGGACGGTATCAACCGCACTACAAATCTTATAGTTGCAGGAAAGAATGTTGTAGTTGCAGGTTACGGCTGGTGCGGAAAAGGCGTTGCAATGCGCGCAAAAGGCTTGGGTGCGGAAGTCATCGTTACGGAAGTTGACCCTATAAAGGCTATGGAAGCAGTAATGGACGGCTTCAAAGTAATGAAAATGACCGAAGCCGCAAGGATAGGCGATTTCTTCATCACTGTAACAGGCTGCCGGGACGTTATCACTGAGGAAAGTTTCCGTGTTATGAAAGACGGGGCTATCTGCTGCAATGCAGGACATTTCGATGTTGAAGTAGACGTTGCCACGCTGAAGAAAATTGCCGTTGAAACAAAAGTTGCCCGTAACAATATTCAGGGCTATCGTCTTGACAGCGGCAAGTGGATATATGTAATTGCGGAAGGACGCCTTGTAAATCTTGCTGCCGGTGACGGACACCCTGCGGAGATAATGGATATGAGCTTTGCTATACAGGCTTTGTCCGCGCTTCATCTTGTTAAAAATAAAGATTCGCTGACGGAAAAGATAATCGACGTTCCGAAATACATTGACCGTGAGGTAGCAGAAAGAAAGATCCGTTACTGGGGCATGGAAATTGACAAGCTGACAGACGTTCAGGAAAAATACCTTAACAGCTGGCAGGCGGAATAATGTTGTCTTAAACAGATTGTGATTTGAGAGGGTAAACATATGAAAAAATGGTATGATGAAGAATACGAGTTTAAAATTGAAGTTATAGGATTTCTTCAAGGTGACCACACTGAAAATTATTGCCGCAACGGTGAGGAAATAGGCGATACTTATTGTTGTACTTACGGTTGTCCTGTAAATAGTGAGGGATATGGTATTTGCAGTAAAACAATGATGATTGTGTACCCTATTATGGAGGCAGTGCGAAGCGGTGGTGATTTAAAGAATCTTGGAGGGGACAGTAAGTACAGCAAGACAATTATCTGCCCTGACGGGTGTGTGAAATTTCGCTTGACTTCAAAGCCTCTCGGAAACTTGAATTTTCACAAAGGTGAATTTTGGAAAGAACCATAAACAAATAATATTAAAAAATGCGGAGCGCTTTTAACGCTCCGCATTTTATGTATGCAAAGATAAATTACATTCTGTAAATTTCACCCATAAGTGAAGGAGTTGCCGAAATAGCATTTGCCTCGTCTGTGTCAATGTGCATAGCGCGGGCAAATTTTTCCGAAACACGGCAAACAACATCGCCGAGGATAGCTTTTCTTCCGTCAGTATCTACCTTGACATAAACAACGTCCTTATCCTTAACGCCAAGCTCTTCGGCGTCTGCGGGAGTAAGGTGTATATGTCTCTTTGCGATGATAACGCCTTCATTTATTTCGATCTCGCCGCATGGACCAACGATCTTGCAGCCTGCTGAGCCAGCCAGATCTCCGCTTTCACGGATAGGAGCGGTGATACCGATAGAACGTGCGTCGGTTGCAGAAAGTTCTACCTGATTGGCAGGACGGACAGGTCCGAGGATAGAAACATTTGCAAGGGATTTCTTTGGACCTACGACTTCAACACGCTCTTCACAAGCGAACTGACCCGGCTGGGAAAGATCTTTTTTCTTTGTAAGTGCTGCACCCTTGCCGAAAAGTATCTCAAGAGCTTCCTGTGTAACGTGAACGTGACGAGCTGATGTTTCAACTATAAACTGCTGTGACATATAAATGACCTTCCTTGTTTTAGAATTTCGGAAATTTTCCTATAATACCAGTATACTACTTTTGACGGAAAAGTCAAGAGATAACGGCAAAATTATCGTTTCTTGGTTTTTCCGACGGCTTCGTGTTCTTTTTTCAGTTCTGAAATAAGCCTGTCAAGGCTCATATTCTGGTTATAAGCAGTCACAACTGCTTTCAGAGGAATGTCAAGCCCTGTATTGCGCATATTTTTCAGCAGAACATCAAGCCGCTTGCTTGAAATTCCCGAAAATATCACACATTCTTCATCGGAGGAAATATTTGTTCCGTTTGAGGAAAAGCCGGTATATCCGGCAAGAAAACCGATAGTTTCTCCGGCTTTGTCAGCGGGAATGAGACCGTGTTTCATTCCCGAAGCGGAAACGGCATTTTCCAGAAGTGTGAGACGTTTTCCCGAAATATTGTAGGAAAGCACCGTTTCGGGAAGTGTGGGGATAATTCTTGATCTCATAAAAAAATCCTTTCAGTTAAAGCCTGCTCTTAAAATCCTCATAGCCAAAACTTTTTACAACAACATTTTCACCGCTTTGTTTATGAAGAATTATCGCAGGAAGCGGCATACCGTTGAACGTATTATTCTTGACCATTGAATATATCGCCATATCGCAGAAAACAAGCCTTTCTCCTGCTTTTAACGGCTTGTCAAAGGAATAATCTCCGATAATGTCTCCTGCAAGACAGGTAGGTCCTCCCAGACGGTAGGTAAATTTTTTTTCATTGGGCTGTCCCGAACCGATTATCATCGGGCGGTATGGCATTTCCAGAACGTCCGGCATATGACAGGCGGCAGAAGTGTCCAGAATAGCAATATCCATGCCGTTTTTCATGGTGTCAAGCACTTCCGTAACAAGGAATCCCGCGTTAAGCGCAACGGCTTCTCCCGGCTCGATGTAAATTTGCAGGTCATACTTTTCTTTCATATGAAGAACAAGTTCCACAAGTTTATCAACATCATAATTCTCTTTTGTAATGTGATGTCCGCCGCCGAAATTCAGCCATTTTAAATTATAAAGATATTTCCCGAATTTTTCTTCAACAACTGCAAGCGTCCGTTCGAGAGTGTCCGCACCCTGTTCGCACATTGTGTGAAAATGCAGACCGCTTATTCCGTCGGGAAGTTTTTCGGGTAAATTTTCAAGCGTAGTTCCCAGACGGGAATTTTTAAAGCACGGATTGTAGATATCCGTTTCAATTTCGGAATATCCGGGATTGACCCTTATTCCGACTTCAATATTTTTTTCGCATTTCTGAATTTGCGGATAGAATTTTTCATACTGTGAAATGCTGTTGAAAACAACATGATCCGCATATTTGATGATCTCGGGAAAATCTTTTTCACTGTAAGCAGGGGAATAAACGTGAGTTTCTCCGCCGGGCATTTCTTCCTTTCCGAGACGCGCTTCAAAAAGTCCGCTGGCAGTAGTTCCGGCAAGATATTTTCCTATCAGCGGATAAACGCTGTACATGGAAAATGCCTTTTGTGCAAGGAGAATTTTGCAGCCTGCCCTGTCCTGAACATTTTTAAGGATCTCAAGGTTTTTAATAAGCAAATTTTCGTCCGTGATGTAACAGGGCGTGGGAAGATCTTTTATATCAAAATTCAGCATTTTAATTTCCTTTCGGTTTTTTATCCACAATTTCAATATTTTCAAGCTGATCTACAAGGCTTGCCTTTACGGAATCACGGTATTCCTGACGTAGTGCGGCTTGTTCCGCTTTTTCAGATTCCGTAAGACCTTCCGCAGTACGGGATTTCCGCGCAAGTTCGTTGATGCGGTTTATTTTTTCGGGAGACATTTTTATTCCTCCGTTATTCAAGATTTAATTTTTTGGCAAAAATTCTTTCCGCGGCAATAAGATAAATTACCGAAAGTACAATAGAAAGCAATGTATTGATGTATGAACTTGTCGGTAAAGTTATATCATAATCATATTTTATTGAAACAAGATACGCAGTCAGCAGAATAGTTGTTATGATACGTTCCGCAAAGTTTATCACCAGAAACATTACTACCGACATGGCAAGTTTGTTTTTGCTGAAAAGATTGCCCAGCGCAAAGCTGAAATAAATATGCGCCAGGTAACTAAACGGGGCAAGCAGAAAGGAAATATATGATGATATTAAGAGTGGGCTGAGATTATCGTTTTCTCCTGCGTCTATGAGATCTTTGTAAAAATCTGTTAACCATGTAATATTTCCATGTATGATCGTAACATAAACTGCGGAAATTATAAGTAAAAATAAAAACCATATATATGCGGTAATAAGTTTTGAAGCAATAAGCTGCCATGTATGAACGGGTAGAGTGTGCATTAAATACCCCTCGTCCTTTAAAAAACTTTTATAGAATCTTATTGTTGAAAGAACTATTAATAATATCGAAGCCGCAAAAATAATAAATACCGATGACATTGAAAAAACAACCAAAAAAAAGCTTGTATATACTTTTACGTCAGTCGGCGCGATCTTTTCCGATATGACCGCAAGTATTGCCATAGCAATTATGGCAATTCCCATTACTCCGTATTTTTTATAATCTGCAAGAAATTCGTATTTAATAAGCTTTCTTAACACGCGAACACCTCCCTGAAAAGCGCGTCAACCGATTTTCCGTGCTGTTCGCGGATATCGTCAACGGTGGAATGAAGAGTAATATTTCCGTATTTCAGAAAAATTACATCGTCAAGGACATTTTCAACATCGCTGATAAGGTGTGTTGAAATCAACACCGACGCGTTTTCATTGAAATTTGAAATGATCGTTTTCAGGATATAATCCCGTGCGGCAGGGTCAACGCCGCCGATAGGCTCGTCCAGAAGATACAGCTCCGCATTTCTGCTCATAACAAGTATAAGCTGAACTTTTTCACGAGTTCCCTTTGACATGGTACGGAGCTTTTCGGAAGGCTGTATATTCAGTCTTTTCAGCATATCAAGGGCGGTCTCTACGCTGAAATCTTCGTAAAAATCCTTGAAAAAATCCAGCGTCTGCCGTACCGTCATCCAGTCGCTGAGGTACGTTCTTTCGGGAAGATAGGAAACTATCTTTTTGGTTTCTATCCCGATATTTTTATCAGAAATTTTCACATCGCCGCTGCTTGGCGTTAAAATTCCGCTGAGAATTTTTATAAGCGTTGTTTTTCCGCTGCCGTTGGGACCAAGCAGACCTATAATTTTTCCTCGTTCAAGCTGCAGATCAATGTTATTTAACGCGGCTTTGTCACCGTAATATTTACAAAGTTTGTTACATTCAAGAAGCATGGCTCTACCCCCATTTTAATGATCTTTAAGCATCTCGGCAGCCTCTTCGGAAGAATATCCAAGCAATTTCATTTTTGAAATAAAATTTTCCACCTGTTCGTTTGCAAGCTGTTTGCGGAGCGCTGCGATTTTTAACGTATCACTTGTTATAAACCGTCCGGAAGTGCGCTGGGTATAAAGGAGCCCGTCGCGCTCCAGCTCTGAAAGGGCTTTTTGCATGGTGTTTGGATTGACTTCCGCCTCAGAGGCAAGCTCCCGGACGGACAGCAGCTTATCGCCTGCTTTATATTCTCCCACAGCGATAGAGAGCTTTATCTGTTCTATTATCTGTATATAGATCGGCGTATTTGAATTAAAATTCCATAGCATTAAAATTCTCCTTTCCGCTTGTACTATTCACATAATACAATGATATAATATTTTATAAAGTCTGTCAAGGAAAAAGAAAAAAGTTAAAACTTTTTTTACAATTATAAAAAGCGGCAGGAAATTGCTGTTTCCCACCGCTTTTATCATGTTTAAATTAAAGGTTGATGATAATTTTTCCTTCGGCAGTCGGAGAGATCTTTACAGTCTCTTTTCCGAATACCTTTACGCTGAAAGATGAATTTGTTTTAGTGTATGAAACTTCAACTATATTTCCGTTCCTCTTGGCTGAAAGCGTAAATATCTTTTCAGCTTCTGTATTGTAAATATTACATTCTGCGGATTTTCCGTCCTGAAGCTCATAGATAACAAATTCAGTGCCGTTCAGATAATCATATTCAAAATTCTTTTCAAAGTTACCATATGCAATTATACTGTTTGGCTTTGCAAGGCAGGGGAGAGAGAAATAATCAAATTTTTCATTGTAGAATTTTCCGCCCTCATACTGCTTGCCGGAAATTATATCTGTCCATGTGCCTGCCGGAACATAAAATTCCGCTGTTCCTTCTTCATTGAAGATAGGAGCAACAAGAATGTTATCGCCGAACATGTACTGACGGTCAAGGTTAAGACAAACAGGGTCGTCAGCAAAGTCAATTACCATTGCTCTCATCATAGGAACACCGACAGTTGAAGTCTTTACAGCCTGTGCCCAGATGTAAGGCATCAGCTTTCCTTTCAGCTTGGTAAAGAAGCGCAGAACATCAACGGATTCTTCATCAAAAAGCCAAGGAACTCTGTAGGAGCTGTTTCCGTGCAGACGGGAATGTGTGGAGAACAGTCCGAATGCAGCCCACCTTTTGTAAATATCCGGAGTTGCCGTTGCTTCAAAGCCGCTCATGTCGTGGCTGAAATATCCAAATCCGGAAAGACATAATGATAATCCGCCGCGAAGCGTTTCCGCCATGGAAGTATATTCAGCTGAGCAGTCGCCGCCCCAGTGTACAGGGAATTGCTGTCCTCCAACTGTTGCGGAACGAGCAAACAGGCAAGCCTTGTTTTCACCGTAATATTCTTTAAGAACGTTAAATACAGTCTTATTATAAAGATATGTATAGTAGTTATGCATTGCAATGGGATCTGAACCGTCATAATATTTTACCTTTGTAGGTATTCTCTCGCCGAAATCCGTTTTGAAGCAGTCAACACCCATTTCACAAAGCGCCCTGAGCTTTGAAGCATACCATTCGCAAGCTGCCGGATTTGTAAAATCTACAAGTCCCATGCCCGGCTGCCACATATCACACTGGAAAACGCTGCCGTCGGGATTTTTTACAAGGTAGCCGTTTTTCATGCCCTCATCAAACAGCTTTGAACGCTGTGCTATGTAAGGGTTTATCCATACGCATATTTCAAGTCCTCTATCCTTGAGCCTTTTCAGCATTGCCGGAGGATCAGGGAACTGACGGGTATCCCATTCAAAATTACACCATTCAAATTCTTTCATCCAGAAGCAGTCAAAGTGGAATACCTGAAGCGGTATATCTCTTTCAGCCATGCCGTCGATAAAAGAAGTGACTGTTTCTTCATCGTATTTAGTTGTAAAGGAGGTCGTTAGCCAGAGACCGAAAGTATATGCCGGAGGAAGCGCAGGCTTTCCTGTAAGAGAGGTATAATTGGAAAGTACTTCAGTAAGATTTTCTCCGCCGATCATAAAGTATTCAAGATGTTCACCCGGGACCGTAAATGAGACCTTTGAAACGGTATCCGATGCAACTTCATAGGATACTTTATCCGAGCTGTTTACAAATACGCCGTATCCTCTGGAAGATACATAAAATGGTATACACTTATATGACTGATCCGAGCACGTTCCGCCGTCGGAGTTCCATGTTTCCACGCTCTGACCGTTCTTGACAAATGTGGTGAATTTTTCACCGAAGCCGTAGATGTTTTCGCCGACGGAAAGAGTAAGCTGTTCACGGAGATATGTGCTTCTTTCGTCCTGCGGATAGCTCCAGAACGTATCGTCCTGTGTATGAGCAAGGCGGGTGGATACTCTGAACTGATTTTCGTTGACAATTGTGGTCATTCTCCATGCTCCGCCGGTGAGCTTTTTATCTTTGTAATAGTACTGTATATCCCAGCTCCATTTGCCTATACGGACTTTAGTTCCGCCGGATATAAGTTCCCAGTATTCATCTTTTTCAACAATTTCCGGAGTGAATCCCTGATCTTCATTAAGCTCAAACTTTGGCATATTTCCGAGAGTGCCCTTGTAATGGTCGATAGTTACTTTGATAACGTCTTTTTGTGTCGATGTGAATGTTATATCAAGTACAGGACCTCCGAGAGTCATGCCTCTGTTCTGGATATAAGTTGTGGTAGCAAGGACGTTTATGCAGTTTGTTCCTGCTTTGACCTCGTATGCCTGAGAAGCATAGTTTACTTCATATCCTCTTTTGTTGAGCCAAAAGCCGTCTGCGAATTTCATATATACAAAACTCCTTTACTTTGTAATTGATTACATTGTACAACATACACATACAAATTTCAAGAGGTTTAAGAATTTTAACTATTTGTTCATAATTATTCTTTCCTTGTAAGAATACAAGCCCTGTTAATGGAATATAAATGTGTTAGCAAACGCGAAAACAAGGAGGAATCAATATGGACTTTAAAGTAAACAAAGAGGAGATCGCAGCCGCTGAGGTAATTTTTGATGATACGCAGGAACAGTCTGTGGAACTGGATTATGTGCTTCCGGATTATTATCCGGAAATTTTCAAAATAATCAAGTGCATTACAGTGCCTAAGATACTTTCCTATAATGTGTGCGGAGACAGACTTACATATGAAATGGCGGTCTGCATACGCGTTTTGTATTGTTCAGAAGGCAGCAGCGCAGTAAATTCCGTTGAACAGAAATTGACCTATACCAAGACTGTAGAATTTGGCAGAACGGTTACAGAACCGCGCATAAGCATTATCCCAAGAACAGATTACATCAACTGCCGCGCCGTAAATCAGCGCAGACTTGATGTTCGTGGAGCAATATCCATAAAGATCAAGGTTTCTGCTCTTGATAAGAAAGAAATTGTGTGCGATGCGTTCGGCGGAGGGATACAGCTGAAAAAAATACCGGTAACATATCCGTCGTCAAAACTTTACACGGCAAAACGTGTTACCGTTTCGGAAGAATTTGATCTGGGAATGTCCAAGCCGCCAATAGTCAATATTCTCAGAAGCGATGCGGTGATAGCTTCCTCCGATAAGAAAGTAATTGCAAATAAGCTGATAGCAAAAGGTGAAATACATATAAATATGCTTTACAGCTGCCGCAAGGATAATGACGACGGCATCGAGGCAATGCAGTTCACGCTTCCTTTTTCGCAGATAATTGATCTTGAGGGCATAGACGAAAGATATATATGCAGCGTTGAACCGGAGATAATCTCATGTGATATCGAGCCCCGTTCTGACGGCGATGGAAATTCAAAGGTAGCTGAATGTACATTGTCTTTGCTCATTGTCTGTTCTGCTTACCGTCAGGCATCTGCCGAACTGGCTGTAGATGAATATTCTACATTTTATAAAACCGAAAGTGAACGTTCGGATATAAAAATAGAAATGCCTCCTCAGCAGATTAATTCCTCCTGTGTTGTAAAATGTTCTATGGAATATGGCGAAGGGGGAATAGACAGGATATATGACGTCTGGTGCAGCATAAGCGGAGTTACTGCCAAACCGGATACAGAAAACAATAACATTTCCGTAAGCGGGAATGCTTCTTATTGCGTTATGGCAAAGAGCACCGACGGCGAACCTGTGATGATCGAAAAGGACGAAAGTTTCTCAGTTGCCGTTCCGGCAGAAAATATAAATGAATTTTCCCGCGCAGAAGTAAAACTGGTACCTGTATCATGCTCGTACAACCTTGCTTCCGATAACAGCATAGAAGCAAAAACGGAACTGAAAATAACCGGAGAGGTAACAGGCACAATGAATGTTTCCTGCATTACCGATCTTAATATTGATGAAAACGAATCGGTAAAGAAAAATTCCAATTATGCTCTCAAGCTGTATTTTGCCGATGAAAATGAAGATCTTTGGGAGATCGCAAAGAAATACGGAACGTCAGTTTCTGCAATAATTGAGGAAAACGATATAGAGGACGATAAACTCTGCGGAAAGGGAATGATACTCATTCCTATAGTCTGATCCGATATAAAAATGGAGGTATACCTGAATGACAAATAATGATATTTACTGCGATATTGCAAAGCGTACCGACGGTGACATATACATAGGAGTTGTAGGTCCCGTCCGTACAGGAAAATCAACATTCATAAAAAAATTTATGGAACAGCTCGTTATCCCCAATATTTCCAGCGAATACCGCCGTGAACGAGCGGTAGATGAGCTTCCCCAATCATCGGCAGGAAAAACTATCATGACCACCGAGCCTAAGTTCATTCCCGAAGAAGCTGTTGAAGTCACTATCGGCGACAAGACACGCTTTAACGTAAGAATGATAGACTGCGTAGGCTATATCGTTCCAAGCGCCATAGGATACATTGAAAATGAGGCTCCGAGAATGGTCGTAACTCCTTGGTTTGAGGAAGAAGTCCCGTTTGCCATGGCAGCTGAGGTAGGTACACGGAAGGTAATACAGGATCATTCAACTATAGGTCTTGTCATCACTACAGACGGCAGTATTTCGGACATTCCCCGTGAGGAGTATGAAGAATCCGAGCAGCGCGTCATTGAAGAGCTTAATTCCATAAACAAACCTTTTGTTGTACTTCTGAACTGTTTATATCCGGAATCAAACGAATCACGGCAGCTTGCTGAACAGCTTACCGAAAAGTACGGTACACCGGTGCTTCCGGTAAACTGTGTCGATCTGGAAGAAAAAGATATAAGCTATATCCTCAGGCAGATACTTTATGCGTTCCCTATAAAGGAAATAAATATATGTATGCCCAAATGGATAACAGGTCTTGCAAAGGGTCATTGGCTTAAAAATGATGTTTTCAGCACTATTCGTTCCGCTTATGAAAACGTAAGATTTGTCAGGGACGTAAACGGAGTGGAAGAAAAGATAATGGACGATGAAAATATCTGCCGAGCCATGATATCCGATATCGACCTTGGAAAGGGAAGCGCTGAGGTAGAAGTAGACCTAAAAAATAATCTTTTCTATAAGATAATAGGCGAGGAAACAGGTATAGATATTGCCGGAGAAAGCGATCTTATGCCGCTTCTGAAAGAACTTACTGCCATAAGAAAGAAGTACGAAAAGATAGAAAATGCTCTTTCCGAAGTAGAAGCAACGGGATATGGAATAGTTATGCCTACTATCGACGAGCTTTCTCTTGAAGAGCCGGAAATAGTAAAGCAGGGCGGAAAATACGGCGTTCGGCTCCGTGCATCTGCGCCGTCCATACATATGATGAAAGCGGATATCGTAACGGAAGTCAGTCCCATTGTAGGTTCTGAAAAGCAGTCGGAAGAGCTTGTAATGTATCTTCTGAAAGAATTTGAGGAAAATCCCCAGAAAATATGGGAATCAAACATTTTCGGCAAATCTCTGCATGAGCTTGTAAATGAAGGGCTTCACAATAAACTTTACAGAATGCCAGTCGATGCGCGGCTGAAACTTCAGGAGACCCTTGAACGTATTATCAACGAAGGCTGCGGAGGACTTATCTGTTTTATACTTTAAAGGAAAACGAGACTTTCTGATAACAGAAGTCTCGTTTTTTGTTATGTGTTTTTAATAATTATCTCACCTTTTGATTCCGGATCGGTGCGAATTATCTCCCCGACCTTCGGAACTCTTATAATTCCGCTTGCGGGATTTTTTATGCTTATTACAGGTGTAATGATGTCCGCATCTACAGAGGATTTTTCAAATGCAAGATCGGTGTCTGTCATTTCACAGTTTATAAGTTTTAAGTTTTTGCAGTAACAAAACGGCTGTGTTCCGATAATTTTGCAGTCGATAAGCGTAAGCCCATTGGAATACCATGCAAGATATTCACTTTTTATGGTACTGTTCCGAACGGTTATATTTTCGCCGTGCCAGAAAGCGTCTTTTGTAATGAATTTACAATTTTCAAACTCAGCGTTTTTTATATACTGAAATGAATATTTTCCGTCAAGCTCAACATTTTTGAATTTCATATTTTCCGACCGCATCATAAAATATTCGCTTACGGCATTGACATTTTCCATAGTGATATTATTTACCGACCAGCCAAATTCGGGAGATATAACGTCACAGTCACGGATAGTTATATCGGAACATTCCCGCAGAGCCTTTATTCCATGCAGCTTAGTATCTGAAATTTCCGCATGATCGGTATACCATAGTGCGGCACGGCAGTTTTCGGTCATTTCGGAATTTGAGATCACAAGCCCGCTGTTATGCCAGAATGGGTATCTTAAATTGAAATAACAGTTTTCTGCGGTAATATTGCGACTTTCCTTGAATGCGCTCTCCCCGTCGGCAGGGCCGTCAAATGAGCAGTTCCTTGCGGTAACGTCCCGGCTTCCATATAAAGCACGTTCTTCGTCAAATGTCATATTTTCAATTATCTGCATATTGATCCTTCTTCATTATGTTAAATTGTCTTTAAAAAACTTGTTTATCTTTTCAAAAGGAATAACGTTGATATTATCATAAAGATCCGTATGAACTGCATCGGGAATAATAAGGAGTTCCTTATTGCCGGCATATTTGCTGTCTTTTGTCATAGCGGCGTAAGCGTCTTTGCTGAAATAGCAGGAATGGGCTTTTTCGCCGTGGATAATGAGAACTGCACTGCGAATTTCGTTTGTATAACAATTTATAGGCTGGTTCATAAACGACATACAGCCTGTAACGTTCCAGCCTCCGTTGGAATTGAGAGAACGTTCATGATAGCCTCTTTCTGTTTTATAATATGCATAATAGTCCTTTACAAAGAACGGCGCGTCTGCCGGCAGCGGGTCAACAACTCCGCCGCCCAACTGATATGAACCGTTTTTGAGATCGGCAATGCGCTGTGCGTTCAATGCCTTTTTCTTTTCGTAACGCTGTTCTTCGCTGTTTTCGGAATCAAAATAACCGTTGGCATTTACTCTTGCCATATCATACATTGTTGAAGCTACAGTTGCTTTTATCCTTGTATCAAGAGCGGCAGTATTCAGAGCCATTCCGCCCCAGCCGCATATGCCGATGATCCCTATCTTTTCCGGATCAACATTTTCCTGAACGGAAAGGAAGTCAACTGCCGCCATGAAATCTTCCGTATTTATATCCGGAGAAGCCATATAACGGGGAGTTCCGCCGCTTTCACCGGTAAAAGACGGGTCAAAGGCAATTGTCAGGAAACCATATTCCGCCATTGTCTGGGCGTAAAGCCCGGAAGCCTGCTCCTTTACCGCTCCAAAAGGTCCGCAGACCGCAATTGCAGGAAGTTTCACATCTGCATTTTTTGGAACATACATATCCGCCGCAAGAGTAATTCCGTAACGGTTTGGAAAAGTTACCTTGCTATGGTTTACTTTTTCGCTTTTGGGAAATGTTTTATCCCATTCTTTTGTAAGATTTAACGCTTCTGACATTTTCGCAGCCTGCCTTTCGTATTTTTATAATTTAAAACAATGTTTCTTATTCAATTATATTATTTATTATATGGTTTTGTCAATACCGATCCACCTTTTTGTATTAATTATAATATAAGATATTTAAAATAGCAAATACATATTTTATTGGTTTTGCCATACTTGAAAAGTATTACAGAATGTACTATATAAAATATCCCACCGGTTTTTTGGTATCAAAGCCGGTGGGATAATTGTTTATCAGAATATTTTTATTTGAAATATGCAACTCCGCTTTCAAATATCTTCTGATCCTTGTTTCCGGGAACATTTTTGCATATATCCGAACCTATACGTTCGCTGTGAGCCATTTTGCCGAGGATACGTCCGTCGGGAGAAGTTATTCCCTCTATAGCTTCATAGGAAGTATTCGGATTGTAACGGATATCAAGTGTAGGCTCGCCGTTCATATCTACATACTGGAATGCTATCTGACCGTTGTCAGCAAGCTGTTTGATAAGCTCCGGAGAAGCTACAAAACGTCCTTCACCGTGTGAGATAGCTACTCTGTGAATGTCTCCGACTTCACAGCCTGCAAGCCACGGAGATTTATTGGAAGCAACTCTTGTCTGTACCATCATTGACTGGTGTCTGCCTATGGTGTTGAACGTCAGAGTAGGGGAATTATCCGTCATGTCAACTATCTTTCCGTATGGGACAAGTCCCAGCTTTATAAGAGCCTGGAAACCGTTGCATATTCCGAGCATAAGACCGTCACGGTTATCCATAAGGTCTTGTACGGCTTCTTTTATACGAGGATTTCTGAAAAATGCAGTAATAAACTTTCCGGAACCGTCAGGCTCGTCTCCTCCGGAAAATCCGCCCGGTATCATGATTATCTGACTTTGTTTTACAGCCTTTTCAAAGTATAAAACGCTTTCTTCCAGAGCAGAAGATGAAAGATTTTTTATAACTGCTATTTCCGGACATGCTCCGGCGCGTTCAAAAATTCTTGCTGTGTCATATTCGCAGTTAGTACCGGGGAATACCGGTATAAGCACTCTCGGCTTTGCAAATGATGAAGCGTGCTGTACGGGGTCTTTAGCGGTATATGTGAATATCTTTGCAGGCTTCTGTTCGGTTTTTATATTGCAGGGGAATATAGGTTCGAGCTTGTCCTCCCATTTTTTCTGTATCTTTGTCATGTCAACGGTGTATGTTTTGCAGTCAATAATATATTCCGGAATAGTTTCACCGATGATATTCTCTACAGTGAATGGGTCACCGTTAAGCTCGATAACAAACGCACCGTACCTTGAATAGAACATCAGGTCGTCGGAGAGTTTTTTGCTGAATTTAAATCCTATCCTGTTTCCTAAGGACATCTTAGCTACCGCTTCGGCAACGCCGCCAAAGCCAAGCGTCCAAACAGCCGCAGCGGAACCGTCAGCAATAAGCTGTTCGACCCGTTCATAGCATGATTTTACACTGTCGAATACAGGCAGACCGTTTTCGTCAAGATCCGGAGTTATGAGGATAACTTTGTCACCTGCTTTTTTGAACTCAGGAGAGATTATTTTCTTTGCCGATGCCGTTGATACAGCAAATGAGACCAGTGTTGCAGGAACGTCGATATTCTCAAATGTACCGGACATTGAGTCCTTTCCGCCTATAGCGCCGCAGCCAAGTTCAAGCTGAGCTTTAAAAGCACCTAAAAGTGCGGAGAAAGGTTTTCCCCAGCGTGTAGGATTATCCTGTGTTCTTTCAAAATATTCCTGGAATGTCAGCCAGCAGTTCTTGTAGCTTCCTCCGGCTGCAACTACCTTTGCTATGGATTCAATAACGGCAAATATTGCGCCGTGGTAGGGACTTTTATCACTTATGTAAGGATTATAGCCCCAGCCCATTATGGAACAGGTATCCGTTTCACCTTTAAGGACGGGTATTTTTGCAGCCATAGCCTGTGTAGGAGTGAGCTGATAAGCGCCTCCGTAAGGCATAAGTACAGTTCCTGCTCCGATTGTGGAGTCAAAGCGTTCAACAAGACCTTTCTGAGAGCATACATTCAAATTGCTCATAAGCTGTTCCCAGCTTTCGGGAGTGTCGCTGTATGTTTTTATCTGTGTTGTAACAGGTATAGGAACTGCTGCGGTGGTGTGCTTTTCAGCACCGTTGGAATTGAGAAACTCTCTTGAAAGATCAACTATTATCTTTCCGTTCCATGTCATTTTAAGACGCGGTTCTTCGGTAACTATGGCGACCTTTGTTGCTTCAAGATTTTCCTTTGCGGCTTCGGCAATGAATTTTTCTTCGTCCTCCCTGCGGACAACTACAGCCATTCTTTCCTGACTTTCGGAGATAGCAAGTTCTGTGCCGTCAAGACCGTCGTATTTTTTAGGAACTTTATTAAGGTCGATAACAAGACCGTCTGTAAGCTCTCCGATAGCTACCGAAACGCCGCCTGCGCCGAAATCGTTGCAGCGCTTTATCATTTTTGTTACTTCCGGATTTCTGAACAGCCTCTGTAATTTTCTTTCCTCGGCAGGGTTACCTTTCTGAACTTCTGCGCCGCAGTGTTCCAGCGAAGCCTCGGTGTGTGATTTTGAAGAACCTGTTGCTCCGCCGCAGCCGTCGCGTCCCGTTCTTCCGCCGAGAAGTATTATAACATCGTCGGGAACAGGAACTTCGCGTATAACGTTTTCAATAGGAGCAGCGCCAAGAACAGCGCCTATTTCAAGGCGTTTTGCAACATATCCGGGGTGATATACTTCCGAAACATGACCTGTGGCAAGACCTATCTGGTTTCCGTATGAACTGTAACCGTTAGCAGCACCTACGGTTATCTTTCTTTGCGGCAGTTTTCCGTGAATGGTATCTTCGACCGGAACAAGCGGATTTGCAGCGCCGGTGACTCTCATTGCTTGATAAACATATGAACGTCCGGACAGCGGATCGCGGATAGCGCCGCCGAGACAGGTAGCAGCACCGCCGAAAGGTTCGATCTCGGTAGGGTGATTGTGAGTTTCGTTCTTGAACATAAGCAGCCAGTCCTGAAGCTCACCGTCAACATCGACCTTGATCTTTACAGAGCAGGCATTGATCTCCTCGGATTCGTCAAGATCTTTAAGGATACCGTCTTTTTTAAGTTTTTTTGCGGCGATCGTTGCAATATCCATAAGAGTTATGGGTTTATCGCTTCTTCCGAGTTCTTTGCGCACTTCAATGTATTTATCGTAAGTTTTTTGTATATAGTCGGCATTTATAGACGCGTCGTCGATTATCGTTGAAAAAGTTGTATGACGGCAGTGATCCGACCAATAAGTATCTATCATTCTTATTTCGGTAATGGTAGGATCGCGTTTTTCTTCATTCTTGAAGTAATTCTGGCAGAATTTTATATCGTCCAGATCCATTGCAAGACCATAGTCATTTATAAATTTTGCGAGCTCGACTTCTTCAAGATAAATAAAATTTTCAAGAGTCTTTACTTCTGTAGGGATATCGTGATCTGAAGCAAGCGTTTCGACTTCTTCAAGAGAAGCCTCACGGCTTTCAACCGGGTTAATTATGTAATGCTTCAGCTTTTCCATTTCAGTATCGGACAGCTTGCCGTCTATGATATAAATTCTTGCATTACGGATACGGCAGCGTTCGCCCTGAGTAAGTATCTGTATACATTGTTCACAGGAATCTGCCCGCTGATCGAACTGACCGGGAAGAAATTCAACAGCAAATACCGATTCGCTGTCTTTTAACTCAGGAAGCGTCCTGCTGCAAACATCAACGGCAGGCTCTGCAAATACATTTTCCGCTGCAAGTTCAAAATCCTCCTTGCTCAGACCTTCCGCATCATAACGGTTCATTATACGGATATTACGCAGACCGTCCATGCGCAAAGCTGTTTTGATATCCGAAAGAAGATTTTTTGCCTCAACGGCATATTCGGGCTTTTTCTCAACATAAATACGATAGACTGACATAATTTATACTCTCCTTAATGGTTTGATACTATTTCGCCGATACAGAAATCTTTTTCCGTCCCTATTATTTTAACATAAAAAAGTTCATTGCGCAAACTTTTATCTGAATATTTTGTTAATATTTTTACTTTTGTATAATTTGGAGTGTACCCATTATGGATACCGTCCTGTTTTTCCCGTTCAAAAAGCACCGGAAATACTTTTCCTATCTGGCTTGAAAGAAATTTTTCACGGCTTTCTGACATTGCTTCTTCCATTTCGGCAGCCCGACGGCGTTTGATGTCCTGAGATATCTGGTCCGGCATTTCAGCAGCCGGAGTGCCTTTTCTCCGTGAATATGGGAAAATATGCGCTTTGGCAAAGCCTATACTTTTTGCAAAATCCAGCGATTGCTGAAAATCATTGTCGGTTTCGTCCGGAAAACCTACCATTATATCTGTAGTTATGGAACAGTCGGTAAAGTTTTCGCGCAGCGCTGAGACCAGTTTTTCATAATCCTCCGAAAGATAGTGCCTGTTCATCGCTCTGAGTGTTTTGTCGCAGCCGCTTTGCAGGGAAAGATGAAAGTGAGGGCATAGCTTTTCAAGCGCAGAAAAGCGTTTAATATCTTCATAGGTTATCATTTCCGGCTCTATAGAGCTTAGCCTTACCCGTTCTATGCCATTTATCCTGCAAACTGCTTCCACAGCGTCCACAAGCCGTTTTCCAAGATCTATCCCGTAAAATGAAAGATTTATTCCCGTAAGGACTAACTCTTTGTGTCCTGCGGCTGCAAGGTTTTCTGCCTCGTGAATTATGTCATCAAGCGGTTTTGAGCGGAAATTTCCTCGCGAATACGGGATAATACAGTATGTGCAGAACATTCCGCAGCCGTCCTGTATCTTTATAAATGCTCTGGTGTTGTTCCAGTAGCCTTTGTTTGAACAGCTTTCAAACGCTTCTTTTCTGTTGTATTGGGATACATTAACCGTTCTTTTCCGGTCTTTGATGTGATTGGAAACAATAGCCGGAAGCATACTGCGGTTTTTTGTGCCTGTAATTATATCAGCCTCACGGATCTGCTCCGCTTTGTCGTAAAAAGCCTGCGGAAAGCAGCCGGTAAGGACTATTATACATTCCGGATAGGTGCGTTTAAGACGGCGGAGTTCTTTTTTCATTTTTTTATCTCCGTTTTCTGTAACGGTGCAGGAGTTGATAATAAAGATATCTGCTTCCTGTTCCGTCTCAGAGACCGTATATCCTGCTTCGGAAAAAAGCTCTTTCATATTTTCTGTTTCATAAAGATTGACCTTGCAGCCAAAGGTGAAAAAATAAATATTCATAAAAACACCACATATATTTTGTGCAATTTGCTAAAATTATTTTTGCCTGTCAAAGTGTAAATTTATAGTATCACCAATAATAAAAAAACTTTTTGTGAACCCCCTTGACTTACTGACGGAAAACTGATATGCTATAGTTAAGCTCAAGGGCAAAGACCCGAAAGCAAATAAAGATCATAGAGATCAATTGAAATTGGAGGGACAAATCATGAACAAGACCACAGTTATGCTTGGTACGATCAACGATGTAAAGAATTTTGTATCTGTTGTATCACAGTGCGATTATGACGTTGACCTTATTTCCGGAAGATACGCCGTTGACGCAAAGTCGATCATGGGTATATTCAGCCTTGATCTTTCAAAACCCATCAAGCTTGAAGCACATACCGATGATGCGTCCGAATTTTTTGCACAGATCAAACAGTTCATTGTTGAATAAGTTAAAAGCGAAACTAATATTTGCGGTAAGATCGGCGAAGGGATATCCTTTCGCCGATTTTGCGTTTAAGCGTTAATGCTTGCGGAGAAGCCGCTCATCGCAGTATTCACATTCGAGAGTATCCCCGGAACCGCGGAAACTCCTTGGAAGATATTTTTCTGTATTGGTAATGCATTTAGGATTTTGACAGCATATATCGTTATGTACGCTTCCGCTCAGGAGCGTAGTGGGGTATTCATTTTTCAGTATTGTCAGGATAAGCGCCATTCTCACATACATTCCGTATTTAGCCTGTTTGAAATACAATGCTCTTGGATCGTCGTCAACTTCTATTGCAATCTCGTCAACTCTTGGCAGCGGGTGAAGTACACAAAGGTCTTTCTTGCCCTTTTTCATTTTAGCTTTGTCAAGGCGGTAAACATCTTTCTGTGCTTCATATTCTTCCCTTGAATTGAAGCGTTCTGCCTGTATACGGGTCATATAAAGAACGTCCAGTTTCGCGATAGCTTCTTCGATAGTATTGACTTCTTCAAATCTGCAGCCTGCGGCAGTGAGAATATCCTTTACATAGAACGGAAGTCTGAGTTCCGGTGTTGAAATAAGTATGAATCTGTTTCCGGTGTAACAGGAAAGCGCTTTACATAGAGAGTGAACCGTTCTTCCGTTTTTAAGATCTCCGCAAAGACCTACGGTAAGGTTATCAAGCCTTCCTATTTCCTTTGAAAGTGTAAGCAGATCGGTCAGGGTCTGTGTCGGGTGGAGATGCCCGCCGTCGCCTGCATTTATAATAGGGCAGTCGGCTGTAAGCGCCGCAGCCTTTGCTGAACCCTCGGAGGGGTGGCGCATTACCATTATATCTGCGTAATTTGAAACTATTTTGGTGGTATCTTTGAGGTTTTCGCCTTTGGCAACAGAGGAAGTAGCAGGGTTGTCAAAGCCGATTATAGTTCCTCCAAGTTTGAGCATAGCGGTCTGGAAAGACATCTGTGTTCTGGTAGACGGTTCATAGAAAAGAGTTCCCATAATTTTGCCGTCACATTCATGCGCATATTTACGAGGATCGTCGGCAATTTTTGCGCCAAGGGAAATAACTTCGTTCCACCATTTTGTGGGCATATCGTTCAGGTCGATAAGGTTTGTGAATCTTGAAACCATAGCAAAACCGCCTTTACATAATATATCATATTATTTTATCATTTTTCGCCGAAAATTTCAATACTTTGACGAAAAATTTTTCTGTAAATTCATATTGACAATTTTTTAAATTTATGATATTGTTATTGAGAAAAATATTGACGATGAGATAACAGCCGTATCGGATATTTCTGCCGTTATCATGATAAAGAAATTATAGGAGGAATTTTCAGTAAAAAAGGCATTGACCGAAATTATCGGCAATGCCTTTTACTTTTATATTCCCAATTGTTTCCATACTTCGTCTTCGGATACATATTCACCGTTTTCAAGCTCTTTTTCGGCAGTTTCCATTCTTTCACGTTCTTCCGGCGTGACTTTTGTAAAATCTGGATCCCACGCCAATATAAAACGTTTTACCATTTCATATAAAAGTTCCTGTTCTTCATCGGGGAGCATTTCTATCATATTGAAAGTTTTTTTTGCAATAGGTGACATAATATCGCTCCTTTCATTTATAAATATCTCCTCGGCTTCCTATTTCTATAAGCCAAATATAGATATTGCCATCATTTCGGTATTGATATATTATACGGCATTTTCCTACTCTTAATCGTCGCCTGCCGTCTGAAAAACCTTGAAGTGTCTTTATATCGCCTTTTGGTGGGTTTTCTTTTAAACCTTGTAATGCATTTTTTATAAGCACCTGAATATTATGCGGGATTTTTTGAATATCTTTCTGAGCTTGCTTAGAAAAACGTATTTCCATTATTTTACCTCAGTTTCAAACTCTTTAATATAATTTTATCATAATAAAATATTTATGTCAAGCGAAATATTATTGATTCTTCCCCTTGAAAAACGCTCCCACGAGCTTCGGACCTGCATTTGCAGCAATAACTCCTCCTATGCGGAACGACATTTCCGGCGGATAACCCAGCTTTTTGGTAAGTTCTTTGGCAAGCTCCCGCTCTGCATCCTCAAAATATCCGTAAACCAAGCAGTAGGGCGTTTTGGGAATTATCCTGTCGGCGGTTATCTCTACCACTTTCGGGATAATTGCCTTGTCTCCGCGGACTTTTGCATCGGTGGAAGAAATCCCGCCCTTTATTTCAATTACCGGACGAAGTCCCATAAGCTCGCCAACAAAAGCGGCGGCGGTGCTGACGCGTCCCGAACGTTTTACAAATTCAAGCGAGTAGCAGCCAAAATGAACTTCTGCACAAGAAAGCCAATCTTTTATATAGGCTATAGCTTCATCGGCAGAAGCACCGTTTTCTATCTTTTCGGCAGCTTTTATAAGCGGAAATCCGTAAACTCCAGTATAATTTCCCGAATCAATAACATGGACTTTGTATTTTCCCTCAGCTTCGGGATTGTTTTCAAAGAAATTTGTTACCGCCATTACAGCATTGTTGTATGTGTTTGACCCTAAAGAAGCTATCGAAACGTAAATAAGGTCGCTGTAGCCCTGTTCGTAATACTCTTTGTAAAGCTCCTCAAATTCAAAAGCCGTTATCTGTGCGTGGGTAGGGAAGTCCTTGGAATTGATTATCATGTCGTAATATTCCATGTGATCGTAATCACGGTCGTAAAAAGATTTTTCGCCTAAGGTTATGGGAAACCTGAGTATGCGTATGTCATACTTTTCCTCAAATTCCTTGGGAATATCCGACGCAGAATCGGTCATTAGCTTGATCTTGCTCATTGCTGTTCATTCCTTTCAAAAATTAGTTGCCTTAGTTCCATGTGTATTTTGTCAGCTGTCCCTCCGAGGCAAGATCGGGAAAATCCCACTGACGCAGGACTTCATACACCGCAATAGCCACAGAGTTTGATAAATTAAGGCTTCTTAGCCTTGGACGCATTGGTATACGCAGACAGCTTTCCTTATTTTTTACAAGGAGCGATTCCGGAAGTCCGGCGTCCTCTCTGCCGAAGATAAGAAAGCTGTCATTAGGAAATTTTACATCGCTGTATGTGTTAAGTCCCTTTGTTGTAAAATAGTAAAAATTTCCGTCTTTATTTCTTGTAAAAAAATCTTCCAAGCCATTATAATATGTAATATCCAGTTCGTGCCAGTAGTCCAGACCTGCTCGTTTAAGATTTCTGTCGGTAACTTCAAATCCGAGCGGCTTTACAAGGTGGAGCCTTGCTCCGGTAACAGCACAGGTGCGGGCGATATTTCCCGTGTTCTGAGGTATCTGCGGTTCTACAAGGACAACATTCAGATTATAAATATCCATCGCTCCTTACATCTGTTCGTAATCACAAAGCGTGGGGTTTTCTATCAGGAAGTTAAGGCAGCGTTCCAGCATAATGCCGTCGCGTACATCTGAGGAATAGCTGTAAGTGGTTTTTATGGCAAATTCCAGAAACGCCGTTGCGCGGTTCATAGCTATCGGCAGACTGTCTCCGCGGAGAATGGAACCTGTCAGGACAGAAGCGAAAACATCTCCTGTTCCGGGATAGCTTGCGCTTATAAGGTTGTAGGGTATTCTCCAGAATTTGCTGTGTTCGTGGTCATATCCGACGTTGTAAGCCTTTCCGTCGGAAAAAACGCTTGTAATAACGACAATTTTGGGACCAAGCTCCGAAAGTCTTACCAGAAAACTTTTTATCTGCTGCATTGTAATATCCGGCTGATTGGGGGATTCCCCAAGAAGCATTGCCGCTTCTGTTATGTTCGGAGTAATTATATCCGCAATTTCCACCAGTTCTCCCATTCTGGAGCGCAGCTCCGGCGTACAGGTTTTGTAAGGCTTACCGTTATCTGCCATGACAGGATCTACTACTTTCAGAGAATTTTTGTAGTATTCAAAAAATTCCAGACAGTGATCTACCTGTTCCTTTGAAGCCAGAAAACCGCTGTAAACACAGTCAAATTTATAATTCAAGCGTTTGTAGTGTTCCAATGCAGAGGGAATATAATCGGTCAGGTCGCGGAGCACCACATCTCCGAAACCGCCGGTGTGTGTGGAGAGAATAGCCGTAGGGACAGGACAGACCTGTATTCCCTGAGCGGACATTGTAGGCAGGATCACAGAAAGTGAACAGCGTCCTACTCCGGAAAGATCGTGTATAGCCGCAACCTTTGCGGGCTTCTGGTACATATTGAAACTTCCTTTCAATTATAAGTCATTCATCGTAAAGACTGTTTTCAAGTCTGCTCATGCTGTTGCTGTCTCCCGCATATACGGGGAATTTTCCTGTTTTTTCAATGGTAAGACCGTTTATCATGCCGGTGTGGAACGAAATGTGCCTGAACTGCCGAAGTACAAGTTCAAGACGTGTATATGGGCAGTTTTCCGGCTTTTCGGAAAGCATATCATCTGTAAGGCTGTCCATGAACCGTAAAGTTTTATCCTTTACAGCATATAAGTAGTCAAGAAGTTCCTTGTCGCTAAGCTGAACGGAACAAGGGTTATCGGGGTTGTCCATACCTTTTTCGTGAAATTCCGGCTCATCATAGACGAACGGGTCAAAAAACCACTTGTCTGCTGAATGAATAGTGTGATAAACATATCTCCATGCGGGAGAACCGCATATAAGAGCATTGCGGTCATAAGTCCTTATAGCAGTTTCCAGATTGACAAAATTAGGATAAAGCTGTTCTTTTATTATCATACATAGTGTATTCATTATTATCTGTCCTTTCCGTCAATATTCTCTTGCTATCGCAAACGCCATATATCCCACATAGAACATGCAAAGTATGATCCCCTCTATACGGTTGACATTTTTCTTTGTTGTGCAGAAAATATATGCGATTATCGAGACTGCAATGAGAATGAGCATATCCGTCATAGCTTTTGCGTCTATATTTGCGATCGGGGTAATGACTGCGGAAGCGGGGAGAACGAAAAGTATGTTGAAGATGTTCGAGCCTACAACATTTCCAACGGCAATATCGCTTTCTCCTTTTCGTGCAGCCATTATGCTTGTGACCAGTTCGGGAAGTGAAGTTCCTACTGCTACTATCGTAAGTCCGACAAGTGTTTCGCTCATTCCGAAGCCGAGAGCGATCTTCTTTGCGCTGTCAACAACAAGCTGTCCGCCTATGACTATTCCTGCAAGACCGCCTATTGTGCAAAGTATGCTTAGTCCAATGCCGTATTTTGGTTTTTCCTCTTCTTCTGCTATACCGGAATCAAGTTTTGCTTTCCTTGTTGACAATGCCGATGAAATGACGTAGAAAAGGAATATTGCCATGAACATAAGAAGAATGACTGCATCATTCCGCGAAACGGTATTTGCGGAACCATTGCCGAAGAACACGTCAAATGACATTGCCGCCAGAGCAAGAGTTGCCAGCAGCATGAACGGATAATCCGATTTGACTATCTGTTTCTGAATATTTATGGGTTTTATAGCTGCGCTAAGACCCATTACAACAAGCAGGTTGAACATATTTGAACCGATAACGTTTCCTACAGCGATATCATTTGAACCGTCTATGCCGGCTATTATGCTGACGGCAGCTTCCGGAGCGCTTGTTCCGAATGCTACTATGGTAAGACCTATCACTATGGAAGGGATTTTTAAAAATTTGGCAATAGACGAGCTTCCGTCAACAAACACATCTGCTCCCTTTACCAAAAGAACAAAACCTATCAATAACAAAACAAATGCAAGCAGCATGATCTTTCACAACTCGGCAGAACGCCGCTCCTTTCACTAAAAAAGATTCAAATATTACAAATTATATAGTACCATATTATGCTTTCCATGTCAATTGCAGATAAACATTTTTTTATTTATTATTTTCACGGCTCATAATGTTTATAATTTGTTAGCATTTTTGAAAAAAATACTCTTGAAATGTAATGAGATATGTGTTAAAATGTTATTGTATTTAAAAATATTTGAAAGGTAAAATATAATGTCAGGTAAAAAAAGGAAAAAGAACAGAAAAATATATTCCGATTCTGCCAAGAGAAAAAGAAAAGCTGCTTTGGCAAGGATAAGAGTATTTCTTGCAGTGCTTATAGTTGCAGGCGGTATAGCCGGCTTTGTAAGTCTTAGCAAGTCTGTTGAAGCACCTCTTACAATAAACTCTGATAATTATCAGATGCTCGCCAATAATACTCATGCAGAACTGGATCATGACATAGAGGATAAAGAAATACTTCCCGAAGAGACCGAGCCTGCTGAAGATGCATTTGTAGATCAGGCTCTTATGAAGTATAAAATACCTCAGCCTAAGCTGCGTTCGGAATATCCTATAGATATGATAATACGCTCTGAGTATGCAATAGTTTACGATGTTAAGGCAGATGAAGTGCTTTTTGCTAAAAATGCAGATGAAAAATGCTATCCTGCCAGTACGACAAAGATAGTTACCGCTTCGGTGCTTCTGGATAATGTCGCCGAGGACTTTAAGTTTACTGCTGGAGACGAGCTTGATATGGTAAACGCTGGTTCAAGCCTTGCATATCTCAATAAAGGAAGTATATTGAGCCGCGATATGATAATAGACGCTCTCATGCTTCCGTCCGGAAATGATGCAGCTTACACCGTCGCTGCCAATGTGGGACGCATTATCGGCGGTAATGATGATATGTCTACGGAAATGGCGGTAAAGACATTTGTTGATGAAATGAATAAGACAGCCCGTTACATAGGTATGGAAAATACTCATTTTGCCAATCCTGACGGTTTCCATGATGACGATCACTATACTACCGTTCATGATATGCTCAAAGCAACTCTTTACGCTATGACAAAACCTGAGATAATGGCTTCCGCTGCAAAACCTAACGAATATACCGTATTTGAATCCGGCGAAGAAGTTTCATGGGAAAACTCAAACAGGCTCATTCAGGAATACAGTGATATTTATTATATGTATGCTACCGGAATGAAAACCGGAATGACGGATCAGTCAGGATATTGCGTCGTTGCAACAGCAAGACGCTTTGACCACGATGTAATATGTATTGTTTTCGGGGCTTCGGCTTCTGATATACGCTGGAACGACACGATAGCTTTGCTTGATGCGGCTTTTGTTCAGATAAGGAACAGGGAGGGAATATAGTGGTAAATATCGGCAATGAATGGGACGAGCTTCTTAAAGACGAATTTAAAAAAGACTATTACCTGAAACTTCGCGAATTTTTAAAGCAAGAATATTTTACCAGAAAGATCTATCCTGATATGTACGATATTTTCAATTCTCTGAGGTATACTTCCTATTCAGACGTTAAAGCAGTGATAATCGGTCAGGATCCGTATCATGGCGCCGGGCAGGCTCATGGACTTTGTTTTTCAGTCCAGAAAGGTGTAGCCGTTCCTCCGTCGCTGCAAAATATCTATAAAGAATTAGAGGCTGACCTTGGGATACCTCCTGCAAATCATGGATATCTGAAAAAATGGGCTGATAACGGCGTTCTGCTTATGAACACTGTTCTTACGGTCCGTGAAGGACAGCCAAATTCCCATAGGGGAATGGGCTGGGAAATATTCACCGACAGGGTGATACAGCTCCTTAACGAGCGTGAAAAGCCGATCGTCTTTCTCCTTTGGGGAGGAAACGCCAAGCAGAAAAAAGGACTTATAACAAATCCGGCTCATCTTATCTTACAGGCGGCGCACCCAAGCCCTCTTTCTGCATATAACGGCTTTTTCGGCTGCAGACATTTTTCAAAGACAAATGCTTTCCTTGAAGAACATGGAATGACACCAATTGACTGGCGGATAGAATAATAACATCGGAGGTTTTATTATGTTTGATCTCAGAAAAAAACTTGCTTTGACAATTGCTGCAGTAATGACCGTATCTATGTTTTCTTCCTGCGGCAAAAATAATGATAATGCCGAAGCTGATAACACTCAGACAACTACATCGCTTATGCTTGAAACAGAAGAGACTGCTTCTGGAGATATAGACTTTTTCGGCGATGATTATGATCCGTTTTCAGATGATTATGATCCCTACGGCAGCGGAATTTCTGCTGCAAAGAGCCCCTCAAAGAATGAAGCTGCTCTTGAAGAGGATACGGAAGAAGATACGGACGATGAAGCAGATCAGGCTGTACCTGCTTCCAATACAGACAGCAAACCTGTTTCAAATACGGATAATAACGGCGGAAGCAGCAGTTCATCATCTGAAAAAAATAACAGCGGTTCAGGAAATAAAAACGATCAGAGCGGCGTTGAGCTTATAATCAATTCTCCTAATGGCTGGAATGACGGAACGAATGATTTTGTTCAGATAGACGGTACTGTAAAAAATGGTTCCGATAAAGTAATAAACGGTTGGACGGTAACGATCTCCGTTCCTTCCGGAGCAAAAATAGACCAGAAGTGGAACTGTGATGCATCTGTAAGCGGCAGTACTATTACCGTAACGCCTGTTGACTATAATTCAAATATTGATCCTAACAGCGAAGGAACATTCGGTATGATACTCTGCGGAGCAAGCTCCGTTGACAGTTCAAAAGCAACTGTAAAGGTAGGAAGCATGACGGTAAGCGGCTCCGGCAGCGGAGCAGGTAATAACGGCGGGCAGTCCGGACAGAGCAGTTCAGTGGGAAATAATAATCCCAAGATAGTTCAGGCAAAGGACGTTCCCGAGCCTACTACCGATGACTGGCTCCATACCGACGGCAGCAAGATCTATGACAAAAACGGCAAGGAAGTATGGCTCACCGGCATAAACTGGTTCGGCTACAATACAGGTACGAATACCTTTGACGGCTTATGGACGTGCGACCTGAATACTTCTCTTTCAAATATTGCCGACAGAGGATTTAACCTCATGAGAATACCTATGTCAGCCGAACTTATAAAAGAATGGTCAAACGGAAATTATCCGAATGCAAACTTCAATCAGGCAACTAATTCTTATCTTGTGGGAATGAACAGCCTTGAAATTTTTGACTATGTAATAGGTCAGTGCCGCGCAAACGGTATCAAGATAATGATAGACATTCACAGCGCAAAGACCGATTCTATGGGACATATGAAAAATCTCTGGACGGACGGAAATATCAGCGAAAAGGATTTTCTTGATTCGCTTGCATGGATAGCAAACCATTATAAGAATGACGATACGATCATTGCATATGACCTTAAAAACGAACCCCACGGCAAAGCAAACGAGTCTCCGAGAGCCAAGTGGGACGGCTCTAAAGACAGCGACAACTGGAAATACATAGCTGAAAAAGCCGCAAAAGCCGTTCTTGACAAGAATCCAAACGTCCTTATAATGGTTGAGGGTATCGAAATTTATCCTATGGATATCAAGAAGAACGGAGATTTCTCTTCAACAAATATGGGAGATTACTACTGCACATGGTGGGGCGGAAATCTTCGCGGCGTAAAGGATAACCCTGTTGATCTTGGCAAATATCAGAATAAACTGGTATATTCGCCGCATGATTACGGTCCTACGGTATATCAGCAGCCTTGGTTCCAAGGAAATTATGATTTTGACAGTCTGTATAAGGACTGCTGGCATGATAACTGGTTCTACATTCAGGAAGAAAATATTGCTCCGCTGCTTATAGGCGAATGGGGAGGATTTATGCGCGATCCTAACCTTAAATGGATGACATATCTCCGTCAGCTTATAAAGGAGAACCGTATAAACCACACATTCTGGTGCTTTAACTCCAATTCCGGAGATACGGGAGGACTTGTTCTGGACGATTTTACCACATGGGACGAGGAAAAATACGCCTTTGTAAAGGAAGTCCTTTGGCAGCAGAACGGCAAATTTGTTGGACTTGACCATGAGATCCCGCTTGGCAGCAACGGAATAACTCTTTCACAGGCGAAGTAAAAAAAGGAAAACTCCGGCATTTGCAGAAATGTCGGAGTTTTTGGAAGTATTATTTCTAAGGAAAAACAGGAGCAGTATGGGGTTGCTGGGCATAGAAATTGAGCTGTTATAATAAACGAAAAAGGCATTGCCCATTATAACAGGGTCAATGCCTTTAAGTTCACTTTCGGATCAGACTGCTCTTGTTACCTTTCCGGAACGGAGACATCTTGTGCATACATAAATATGCTTAGGAGTTCCGTCAACTATAGCCTTTACACGCTTAACGTTGGGTTTCCATGCTCTGTTGGAGCGGTGATGTGAATGGGAAACCTTTATACCGAAAGTAACGCCCTTTCCGCAAATATCGCACTTTGCCATGGGGTTACACCTCCTTTTCAATATCTTGATTATAAAGTCAATGCTAATATTTTACCACATTCATTTGGAAATTGCAAGTGTTTTTTGAAAAAAAGTCAGATTATTTTAAAATTTTAAGAAAAATTACATGAAATTTGGGAATAGTTCTTGTAATTTTAAGTCAGATATGGTACAATGAATTTATTCAGGTATTCCTATGACATTGCGTAAATCTGCACAAAAACATATCGTTACGGAAGTGTTTATACATTATGAACGAAAGAATAACGAATATTATTATACATGGCTTGATACTTCTTACGGCATTTCCTATTCATGAATCGGCGCACGCGCTTGCCGCTCACTGGATGGGAGATGATACTGCCAAGGATCAGGGGCGTATTTCCTTAAATCCATTGAGACACCTTGATCTGTTCGGCACTATATTCATGCTTATAGCCGGCGTTGGCTGGGCAAAGCCGGTCCCTATAAATCCCAACAATTTTAAAAACAGGAAAGTAGGAATGGCGCTTTCATCACTGGCAGGACCTGTTTCAAATCTTGTATTAGCATATATTTCCATGATATTATATAAAATATCCGCTTATTACCTGATTCTGCATGAAAACGCGGCTGTCGGCGTACTGTCTACAGTGTTTTTATATTCGGTTATACTGAATGTAGGACTTGCAGTATTCAATCTTCTGCCTGTACCGCCATTGGACGGTTCAAGGATTTTCAATCTCGTCCTTTCGGAAAAAACATACTTTAAGATAATGAAGTACGAAAACATTATTTTTGGAATACTGTTTTTGGCTGTATTTTTAGGATTTCTTGACAGACCGCTGAATTTTCTTCGTACTGTAACAGTGAATTTTATGGATCTGATCTCCCGGTGGGTGGATATCCTGTTCCTGAAAATTGCGGCAATTTAACTACCGGCATACTGCTCTGTTAGGAGAATAAATCTGATGGAACAAATTTCTTTTAAACTTGAAGTTTTTGAAGGTCCTCTTGATCTTCTTCTTTACCTTATTTCAAAGCATAAGCTGAATATAAATGATATACCGATATATACGCTTCTGGAACAATATCTTGACTATATTGACAGAATGTCTGAGCAGAATATGGATATAGCAGGGGAATTTCTGGAAATGGCTGCCAGACTTGTATACATTAAAACCGTTTCACTGCTTCCGCAGAAAGAAGAAGCGGAACAGCTTAAAAAAGAGCTTCAGGGACGGCTCATTGAATATTCGCTCTGCAAAAAAGCCGCCGAGCTCATGAAAGAGCGTTATATCGGCAATGTAAATGCTGTCAGGAAGCCTGCCATATTAGAAATAGACAATACATATACAAACATTCATGATCCTCAGGAGCTTTTTAACGCGTATATGAAGATACAGCGCAAACCTCCGGAGGAGCAAGTTAAGGCGGACTCGTTCAATTCTATTGTAAAAAGGAAAATGGTTTCCGTAACATCAAAGATCATATTTGTTCTGCGGTGCCTTTATAGATCGGGAAGCTGCCTTATGAACAGGCTTTTTGACGGTATGAACGATCGTTCTGAACGTGTCGCTACATTTCTTGCAGTCCTTGAACTGACAAAATCAGGCAGGATATGGCTGAATGATGACAATACCGAGATCACTTTCAACCGCAGCCATAATATCCGGGATAATATGAACGGATCTGATGAAACGGAGGTTTCTTACCAGTGAAATTGAATGAAGGCGTTTCTGTGATCGAAGCTGTTCTTTTTGCTCACGGAGATCCTATTGAATCTGAAAAGCTATGCGCTGCCGCCGGCATAGAGGAAGATACGCTTGAAAAGCTGATAGCTCTGCTTTCGGACAGATATGAATCAACATCAAGCGCTTTAAAGATAATTAAGCTGGGAGATTGTTATCAGCTTGTCACAAGATCGGATTATTCCGAATATATAAGAGCGGCTATGGAAACTAAAAAAAATACCCCTCTTTCTCCGGCAGCAATGGAGGTCCTTACTATAGTGGCATATAATCAGCCGGTCACAAAGGGCTTTATTGAACATATCCGCGGAATAGACAGCTCCAGCGTTGTCAATTCTCTTGTTGAAAAAGATCTTCTTGAAGAAGCAGGCAGACTTGACGTTCCCGGAAGACCCTTAGCATATAAGACAACTTCAACATTTCTGAGATGTTTTCAGCTTTCTTCGATAGATGATCTCCCGCCGCTGCCCGGCTCTGAAAGTCAGGTCAGCTTTGACGAGATACTTATTGCTGATAATGATGCTGAAAATACAGAAGCTGACGACATTGCCGAAGATACCTGAAATTTTCCTGATATGAGGGTGGTGACATTTTGACGGCATTGATAATTATAGGAATAATTGTTCTTGTTTTTGCTTTGCTGCTTCATGCCAAAATAAGAGCGAAAGTCAAATTTTATGATAATGTTCTTGATTTTAAAGTAAAGTATCTTTTCTTTACTGTTTTCCCTTTTAAAAAGAAGGAAAAAAAAGAAAAAAAGCCGGCAAAAAAGGATAAAAAAGCTAAAAAGAAAAAAGATTCAGACAGATCAGCCGGAAATGAAGATAATGTTCCGGAATACAAAACATCTGAAAATGATGATGATATCATTGAAGATACAAGCCAGGAGAACACTGACGCTGCCCCCGGCAAAAGCAAAAAAAATAAAAAGGACAAGCCAAAGAAAAGTATTTCGGAAAGATTGGATGATATTTCCGGCATATTAGAGAAAGTAAAGGCTGTGTGGGATTCTTCAAAAAAAGGTCTGAAAAAGCTCTTTTTGCACATTTATTTTGAAGATATTGTAGTAGATTTCACTATAGCAGGCGATGACGCATATAAAACTGCTGTTAATTATGGAAGAATAAGCGCGGCGGTATATAATATCATTGCGGTTATGTCTGAGATTTTTAAGACAAAAGTAAGATCTGTAGATATCGTCTGTGATTTTGTCGGTACAAAATCGGTTTATAACGGTGAAGTAAAAATAACTATAAGACCGTCTACCATACTTTCTGTCGTATTTATGATACTTTTCGGACTTATAAGGAATTATAAAATCCTTTTAGGTAAAAAGCCAAAAGTCAAAAATCAGCCTGATGTCAAAGAGGCTGTAACAGTATAAAAAGGAGAATGAAAATGGATACTAAAGTAAAAGATCTTGTTTCAACGGCTATAGGAAAGATACATGAGCTTTCCGACGCAGATACTATCATCGGTGATCCCATAAAGGCAGGCGATGATATAACTATTATTCCTGTGTCAAAGGTCTCATACGGTTTTGCGGCAGGAGGTTCGGATCTTCCGTCAAAAAATGATAAGGAGCTTTTCGGCGGCGGAAGCGGCTGCGGTGTTTCTATACAGCCGATAGCCTTTATAGTTGTTTGCGGCGGAGAGGTAAAACTTCTTGAGCTCGGTGCAGGAAATTCACCGGCAAATGCAATAATCAGCGCTGTTCCTGACCTTATTGCTAAGGTACAGACAATGTTCCCGAAGAAGAAAAAGGGCGAAGAAGAAAGCGTAAGCGCTGAAGAAGCAGCTTCTCCCGAAATAGAACAAGTTGATATAAACACAGACGGTTTTAGCGTTTGATCTAAATATTTATGCTCAAAAACTCCATAATAAATATTGTGAAAGATAAGTTCTTTCACAATATTTATGTAAGGCTATGCCTTTATGGAGGTTTTTATGAAGCGTTTTATTTTATCGGCAGCTGCTGCATCATTGATGTTTCTGAGCGCTGCCGGTCATGCGGATGTATCTGCTGTATCTATCCCGGATGTTTCAGCAAAGGCTGCTGTGCTGATAGATGCGCAGTCAGGAACTGTTATTGCAGGAAAAAATGAAAATTCAACTCTGCCAATGGCAAGTACTACAAAGATCATGTCGTCGCTGCTTCTTATTGAAAGCGGTGATCTTGACAGTGAATTTAGGGTCGACAATGATGCCATTATGGTGGAAGGCTCTTCTATGGGACTGAGAGAAAATGACATAGTCACAAAGCGGGCTTTATGTTATGGGATGCTTTTGCCCTCCGGCAATGACGCTGCCAATGAAACTGCTGTACTTCTTGCAGGAAGTGCGGAAAATTTTGCGGAAATGATGAATGCAAGAGCAGAAAAAATTGGTCTTAAAAATACCCATTTTGTTACGCCGTCGGGATTGCATGACAAAGATCACTATTCTACCGCATATGATATGGCTATGCTTACCAAAGAAGCGCTAAAAAATGAAATTTTCAGGGAGATTTGCGGAACAAAGCAAATTAAGCTGAAATTCGGAGATCCGCCTTATGAAAGATGGCTGACAAATACAAATAAGCTGCTTTCACTTTATGACGGCTGTATAGGCGTCAAGACAGGCTTTACCGATGAAGCCGGCAGGTGTCTTGTTTCTGCTGCTGAAAAAAACGGCGTAACTCTTATATGTGTTACTCTGAATGCGTCAGATGATTGGAACGATCATATGAAATTGTACGAATATGGTTTTTCCGCAGCAAAAAGCTGTAAGGCAGAATGTGATTTTTCGGATCTGTATGTAAATGTTGCCGGCGGCAGCACGGAAAAAGTCCATATCGTTCCTATGGAAATTCCGGGATATACGGTCATAAATGGCGTAAAACCTGAAATTTCCTATAAGACGGATATTGCTGATTTTATCTATGCGCCTGTAGAAAAAGGAGATAAAGCCGGAACGGTTTCTTTTTACGCTGACGGGGAGCTTATAGGAACTACAGATCTTATCTCATCGGAGACTTGTGACGCGGTCATTATTGAATATAAACCGTCATTCAGCGATAAAATTATTGATCTTATTAAAAGATTATTATAAAAATTCCGAATTGCTTTGGCATATAAAAAGGAGTAAAGACGTGGAAAAGATCAGACTTCAAAAGATTATCTCACAATGCGGCATATGTTCCCGAAGAAAAGCTGAAGAGCTTATTTCTCAGGGCAGGGTAAGGGTCAACGGCAGAGTTGCCGGATTGGGCGACGGCGCATCTGCCAAAGATGTCATAACGGTTGACGGAGAAAAAATTGCTTTTTCTGAAAAGCGCGATAAATACTATATCATGCTTAACAAGCCGAGAGGATATGTTACTACCATGTCTGACGAGCTTGACAGAAAATGCGTTACAGAGCTGCTTTCGGACATTCCTGAAAGAGTTTATCCGGTAGGTAGACTTGACAGGAATTCCGAAGGCTTGCTTTTGTTTACCAATGACGGAAAATTTGCTAATGATATCATGCACCCGAGCAGGCATATTTCCAAAACTTACCGTGTAACGGTACATTCTTCCGTTAATGATGAACAGCTTGCGGAATTGGCGGAAGGAGTTATTATAGACGGCAAAAAAACTCTTCCGGCTACAGTGAAAGTTCTCGCTCAGGAAGCTGAAAGGTCAGTCCTGCAAATTGTTATCCGTGAGGGAAGAAACCGTCAGATACGCAAAATGTGCGAAGCGGTAGGACTGGAGGTAGCACGTCTCAAAAGGACGGCTATAGGTCCTTTGAAGCTCGGAATGCTGAAACCGGGAGCATATCGTGAGCTTACTGCCGAAGAGCTTCGCGCTCTTCGCAATGCTGTAGGTGACGGCAGAAAATAGAAATTCCATTGTATCAAATATGAATTTTTTGAAAAAACATATAAAATATTTGTTTTTATATTGTCTTTGAAAGAAAAATGTAGTATAATTATTCTGGTTTATTTTTTTATCGAACGGAGGAACCTTTATGTTAACTGAAAGTCAGAGGGTCAAGTTTGAAGCGTATAGATCCGCTTCTTCCGGCTCCGGCAGATCAAGGCTTGCCAAGCTGTTTGACAATGGTGCTTTTACTGAGGTGAATGCAGGTGTCAAGCGTGACGGCGAGCTTACCGGAGTTATAACCGCATACGGCTATGTGGACGGCAGCCTTGTTTATGCTTTTTCTCAGGATAAAACCGTTAAGGGCGGTGCAGTAAGTGCCGATCATGCCGAAAAGATATGTAAAGTTCTTGAACTTGCATCCAGAACGGGCGCTCCTGTTGTTGGGATATATGATTCCAACGGCGCATTTATTGATGACGGTGCAGGCGCTTTGAAGGCATACAGCGATATACTTACCCAGATCAATAATCTTTCCGGTGTAGTTCCGCAGATATCGGTAGTTGCAGGAACTTGCGCAGGAAGCGCGGCAATGGCAGCGTGTTCAGCGGATATTGTTATTATAACGGACGAGGGTGAGCTTTACACCGATCCGAATTGCGTAAAGAAAGGCAAAGAAGCCGTCGAAAACGGTACTGCCGCTATTTATGCAAAAGACGATGCGGAGGCTATGGAAGAGGTGAAAAAACTTGTTTCAATGCTTCCTGATAACAACATTTCCGTTGCTCCGATGTTTGAATTTGATGTTCCGACCGGTTCTGCGAGCGGGGCTGCAAATGATATAGCAAAGGCTGTTGCAGATACCGGAAGTATAGTTGAACTTTCCGACAGCTTCGGAACTTCGTCATATACAGCTTTTGCAACTATAGGCGGTTCTGTTGTGGGAATTGCTGCTGCAAACAAGAAGGAAGGAAAGCTCTCTTCCGATGATTGTTCAAAACTTGCAAGATTTGTAAGGACCTGCGACGCTTTTACTGTTCCTGTTGTCACTTTTATAGATACCGAAGGATTTTCTCCAGAGACCGGAGTCCGTGATATGGCTAAACTTGCCAACGCTTATGCCGAAGCCACAACGCTTAAAATATCTGTTGTTACAGGCAAGGCTTACGGTGCGGCAATGTCAGCGCTTGGCTCCGGAAATGCAGATGTTACTTATGCTTATCCCGAAGCAGTCATTTCTCCGCTTGCACCGGAAACAGCGGTAGAGTTCCTGTGGCATGACAAGCTCAAAGGAGCAAAGGATCTTGCGGCAGAGAGAACAAAACTTGCTGCTCAATATGCCGAGGAAAATGCTTCTGCGTTTGACGCTGCGGAAAAAGGCTGCGTTGACGATATCATTACTGCTGATGAAGCAAGAGAAAAGATACTTGCAGCTCTTGAAGCAATGTCAGGCAAGCGTATGAATAAACGTTTGCCCAAAAAGCACAGCAATATGCCCTTCTAAAATAAAGTAAAACAAAATTTAATGAATGGTGGTATAAAGTTATGAAAAGATTCAATATTACCGTAAACGGCAAGGCTTATGATGTAGCTGTCGAAGAAGTAGACGGCGGAACTGCTCCCGTTTCTGCTCCTGCCGCAGCACCTGTACAAGCTGCTGCCCCTGCACCTAAAGCAGCTGCTCCCGCAGGCGGAACTGCCGTAAATGCTCCTATGCCCGGAACTATCCTTGACGTAAAAGCCAATGTCGGTGATACCGTTGCGGAAGGTCAGGTACTTATGGTTCTTGAAGCGCTTAAAATGGAAAACGATATTGTCGCTCCAAAAGCAGGCAAGGTAGCTTCTATCAACGTAAAGAAAGGCGACACGGTCAATTCCAACGATCTCCTCGCTTCTATCCAGTAAGCTAAGAAAGGGTTGGTAAAAATGGCTAAGATTAAAGTTACCGAGACTGTTCTGCGTGATGCGCACCAGTCCCTTATTGCAACAAGAATGACTATGGACGATATGCGTCCGATCCTGCCTAAAATGGATAAAGTAGGTTTCTATTCTGCAGAAGTATGGGGCGGAGCTACATTTGATTCCTGCCTGAGATTTCTTAATGAAGACCCTTGGGAAAGACTTCGTATCATTAGAAAGGAAATGCCTAACACTAAGCTGCAAATGCTTTTCAGAGGACAGAATATGCTCGGCTACCGTCACTATGCGGACGATGTTCTTGAATATTTCGTTCAGAAATCTGTTGCAAACGGTATTGACATTATCCGTATCTTTGACGCGCTGAATGATATACGAAATCTTAAAACTGCTATTTCTGCGGCTAAAAAGGAAGGCGCACACGCTCAGGTAGCTATTTCATATACTCTCGGCGATGTATTTACAACGGATTATTATGTTAATTACTGCAAACAGATCGAAGAGGAGGGCGCTGATTCTATCTGTATCAAGGATATGGCTGCGCTTCTTACTCCGTACAGGACTGCAGAGCTTGTAAAGGCAATAAAAGCGGCGGTAAAAATTCCTGTTCAGCTTCATACTCACTATACTTCCGGTCTTGCTTCAATGTGTCTGTTAAAGGGCATTGAAAACGGCGCGGACATGATAGATACAGCTATGTCTCCACTTGCACTGGGAACTTCCCACGCACCTACAGAGTCAATGGTAGCCGCATTACAGGGAACGGAGTATGATACGGGTCTTGATCTGGTCCTTCTTACTGAAATAAGAGATTATTTCATGGGACTTCGCAAGAAATATATCGACAGCGGTCTGCTTGATCCGAAAATGCTTGCGGTCGATGCAAATGCGCTTATTTACCAAGTTCCGGGCGGAATGCTGTCCAACCTGCTTTCACAGCTTAAACAAGCCGGAAAAGAGGATAAATTCAACGACGTTCTCAAAGAAGTTCCTAATGTTCGTAAAGATTCCGGATATCCTCCGCTTGTAACGCCTACTTCTCAGATCGTAGGAACACAGGCTGTATTCAACGTTATCAACGGAGAGCGCTATAAGACAGTTACAAAAGAGTTCAAGGCGCTTGTCAAGGGTGAATACGGAAAAACTCCGTCGCCAATTGATCCTGAGTTCAGCAAGATGATACTTAAAGGCGAAGAACCTATCACATGCCGTCCTGCCGACCTTATTGAACCTGAGCTTGAAAAGCTCAAGGAAGAGGCTTCCGAATGGACAGAGCAGGAAGAAGATGTTCTCAGCTATGCAATGTTCCCTCAGGTTGCACCTAAGTTTTTCGCCAAGAGACGCGATGCAAAATACGGCGTTGACAGCGCGCACGCTGATGCGGAAAATAAAGTTCATCCCGTTTGATACAATGCTTTTAAGATATTATCCCGAAGCAAGTTATTGCTTCGGGATTTTTGCGTTACCGCACGGAAACCACTATTTATATTGCTTGACTTGATTTTTATTCAAAAAAATGGTATAATGTAAAAAATTGATCAAGGGGAATAAATGTATGGCTTTTGATATGCAGCAGGCGGAATTTTTCAGATATGCTTTGATACAGAATGTTATAGATATTATACAGAATAACGTTCCAGTATATATTGTTCCGGATTCTTTTAATGTTGGGAAAAGGCTTTCCGTAAACGGAAATACTCTGCATATCGGCAGAAAATGCTTTGAAGCATACGAAATTGGGAAGTTTACCGTAAATACCGAGGGTTCGATGGCTCTGTACGACCGTTACGGCAAGAAGCTCTGCGGAACATTCGGTTTAAATATTTCGGTGAAAAATATTGATGTTTTTTGTAAATGGATCAAGAATAACAATATTTCCGCAGAAGTTGTTTCGGGAAAAATCGAAAGAGTATTTCAGTATATGTTCCTTATTTTGGGAATTGCCGTTATCGTTGTTATAAAAGTTCTGAGGAAATTGGGGTAAAACTTGCCAGAAATGCGGATTTTTACGGAAAAACACTTGATTTTCATGCCGTAAAATGGTATAATAAAATGTAAATGTTTTAACAGTCAGAAAGGATCGCGTTTTAATGATAAAAAGTATGACAGGCTACGGCAGAAGCCAGCAGATAATTGACGGCAGGGATATTACCGTGGAAATAAAATCCGTGAACCACAGGTATTTTGAATTTTCCGCAAGAACTCCACGGGCTTATGGATATCTTGAAGAAAAAATGAAAACTTTTTTGCAGAGCAGCATTTCACGCGGTAAAGTGGACGTGGGGATCACGGTGTTTAACATTGAAAACAAAGATTCCCTTATTGAAGTCAATAAATCCGTTGCGCAGGGATTTGTTTCCGCTCTAAGGAACGCAAACGAGGAGCTTGGTCTTGAGGACGATATCACTCTTTCAAAACTGATGAGACTTCCTGATATCTTCAATGTCGTAAAGGCTGAGGAGGACGAGGAGGTCGTATGGAATGATGTAAAGACCGTTGCAGAAGCGGCTCTTGGCAATTTTGTTTCAATGCGTATCGCCGAAGGCAGGAAAATGACCGAAGATATAAGCTGTCGCCTTGATTATATTGAAAAACTTGTAAGAAGTGTTGAAGAACGTTCTCCTGAAACTACAAGACTGTACAGAGAAAAACTTTACAATAAGATCAAGGATATCCTTGAAGATAAAAACGTTGATGAACAGAGAATAATCACCGAAGCGGCTATATTTTCCGAGAAAATTGCCGTCGATGAAGAAACAGTAAGGCTCAGAAGCCACATAAACCAGTTCAGAACTCTTCTTGAAGCCGAAGAACCTGTTGGCAGAAAACTGGATTTTCTTATTCAGGAATTTAATCGGGAAAGCAACACAATAGGTTCAAAGGCTCAGAATATCGAAATAACCAAAACTGTTGTTGAACTTAAATCCGAGATCGAAAAGATCCGTGAGCAGATACAGAATATCGAATGACTGGAGAATTTTATGAAGCTGATAAACATAGGATTTGGAAATATGATAAATGCAAGTCGGCTTATTGCTATTGTAAGCCCTGAGTCGGCTCCCATAAAGCGTATAATCCAGGAAGCCAAAGAAAAAAGTTCGCTGATAGACGCTACTTATGGACGAAGAACAAGAGCGGTAATAATCATGGACAGCGATCATGTGATACTTTCTGCCGTTCAGCCTGAAACTGTCGCCGGAAGGCTCAGCATTGACGAGGAGGAAACAGAAGATGAATAAAGGTTTGCTTTTTGTTGTTTCAGGTCCCTCCGGCTGCGGAAAAGGAACTCTTCTGGCAGAAATTTTAAAAAATGACAACATTTTTTATTCTGTATCCGCAACTACAAGAAATCCAAGACCCGGTGAAACGGACGGCGTAAACTATCATTTCCTTACAAAAGAAAAATTTGAAGAGCTTATTTCTCAGAACGGTATGCTTGAATATGCCGAATATTGCGGAAATTATTACGGAACTCCGAGAAAACCTGTTGAGGATATGCTTGCAGAGGGTAAACACGTTATCCTTGAGATCGAAGTTCAGGGTGCAATGAAAATAATGGAAAAGTGTCCGGAAGCGGTGTTTGTATTCATTTTACCGCCGTCGCTCAAAGAGCTTTGCAGACGTCTCCATAAGCGCGGGACCGAGACGGAAGAAACTATAGAAAAGCGTCTCGGAGAAGCTGAGGGAGAAATAAAACAGGCTTATAAATATGATTACACATTGATAAACGGAGAGCTTTCCAAGGCTGTTGACGATATGAAAGCTATTATCAGAGCAGAGGAGCTCAATGCAAAAAATTATCCAAATTATATTGATGAGGTGTTGGAAAATGCTTAGACCATCTATTAACCAGATCGCTACTAAAAATGAAAGTTACTATTCTGTAGTTCTTGCCGTTGCAAAGCGCGCAAGAGAAATTGCTGATGATCTTTACAAAAACAATCAGATACTTGAGGAAAAACCCGTAAAAACTGCTGTTGAAGAATTTGCCAGCAGAAAATATTCCTTTATTGAGGAGCCTGAAGAAGATAAGGAATAATTTTTCTGAGGTGATCTGAGTTGCTTACGGTAAAGCATTTGGCAGCAGTAGCAGTAAATGCTGCTTCTTATGGTTATGATAAACGATATAAGTATATAGTTCCTGTTGAACTGGAGGGAAAAGTCTTTGCCGGTGCAAGGGTACTTGTTCCTTTTGGAAAAGGAAACAGAAAACGTATAGGCATCGTTATCATGATCACTGATGCTGCCAATGAGGATCTCAGCAGATTCAAACCCATAAGATCGGTAATTGATAAAGGACCGATCCTGAATGATGAGATGCTCGACCTTGTCGTATGGCTCAGAAAAACGACCTTCTGCACATATTTTGAAGCGTTCAGAACTATTATCCCTATCGGTATGGGCGTTGATCTTATGCAAAAATTTTCTTTGACAGATTCTGATGAACTTTCGGAAGATGAGCTGTCGGAAGATGCGTGTAAGCTGCTTCATGCAGCAGAAGATGATATTTCCGTTCTTGAAAATGCTGAAAGCAGGCTTATCCGTGAGCTTTCTGACAGAGGATTTATAGTTGAGCATGAGGAGTTCAAGCGCCGCGTAAAGGACGAAACCGTAAAAATGCTGCGTCTTTCCGATAGTTATCTGGACGGAACTGTCAAGGCAAATCTTTCGGTAAAGCAGAAAAAAGTTGTTGAACTTCTTGAAAACAGCGGATCAGCAGAAAAAAACGAGATATGCTATCTTTGCGGTGTTACTTATGCAGTAATAAAAAAATTGTTGGAAAACGGCGTACTTGAGTCGTATGAATACGAAACCGTACACGGTTCAGGCGCTGAAGTAATTGAAGATCCTGATGATATAATTCTTTCGGAACAGCAAAAAGAAGCCTATGACGGAATTTCTGAACTTATTGATAAAAAAGACCCGTGTGCGGCTCTTTTGTACGGAGTTACGGGCAGCGGCAAAACATTGGTTTTTGCAAAGCTTATCCAACATACCCTTGAGCTTGGAAGAAATGTAATAATGCTTATTCCGGAAATATCGCTTACTCCTCAGACTGTAGAGCGGTTTCAGTCGCTTTTCGGAGATCTTGTTGCTATCATGCACAGCGGACTTTCGATCGGAAAGCGTCTCAACGAATACAAGAGAATAAAAAACGGTTCTGCAAGAATAACGGTAGGAACAAGAAGCGCTGTTTTTGCACCGCTTGATAATATCGGACTTATTATTATTGACGAGGAAGGCGAAAGAACTTATAAATCCGATTCTTCGCCGAGATATAATGCCAGAGAGGTGGCAAAAAAACGGTGTATCACGCATAATGCCGTAGTTCTTATGGCTTCGGCAACGCCTTCCATAGAGAGCTTTTACTATGCCAGAACAGGACGCTACAAATTTTTTGAAATTAACAAAAGATATTCTGCCGACAAACTTCCGGATGTTGAGATCGTTGATCTGGCAATGGACGGATTTTATGGAAATTCAACGGTTTTTTCCGAAAGATTGGTGGAAGAAATAAATTACAATCTTGAAAAAAAAGAGCAGACAATACTTCTTTTGAACAGAAGAGGGTATCATACATATATAAGCTGTTCCGACTGCAAAAGACCGGTTACCTGTCCTAATTGCAGTATTCCGCTGACATATCATAAGGTGAATGAACGGTTGATATGTCATTACTGCGGATACAGTGCGGATATGATAAGTCATTGCCCTGAATGTGGTTCTGAGCATCTCAGACTGACCGGCGTCGGAACGCAAAGAGTAGAAGATGAAGTTTCACATTTGTTCCCTGATGCAAGAATACTAAGAATGGACGCTGATACTACATTTTCCAGATATGCTTATGAAAAAAACTTCCGCGCGTTTGAGTCAGGAGAATATGATATTATGCTCGGCACTCAGATGATAGCAAAGGGATTGGACTTTCCTGATGTTACTCTTGTAGGAGTATTGTCTATAGATAAAAGCCTGTTTGCAGGAGATTTCCGAAGCTATGAAAGAACATTTTCACTGATAACTCAGGTCGTGGGCAGATGCGGAAGAGGGGATAAACAGGGCAGAGCTCTGATACAGACTTATGTTCCGGAGCATTATGTTATAAACCTTGCGGCACAGCAGGATTATGTCGGTTTCTATGAACAAGAAATAACTGCAAGAAAAACTTTGATATATCCTCCTTTCTGCGATACCTGTACGATAGAATTTTCTTCTATGATAGAAAGCTGTGCAGACAAGGCTTCCAGAAAATTTTATGAAATGATAAAAGAAAGCATTGAAGCCGGAAGTATAAATGTTCCTATAAAAGTGCTTGGTCCGGCAAAATGCAGCTATGAAAAAATAAACGGCAAATACCGTTACAGAATGATAATAAAATGTAAAAATAATCAGATGTTCCGTGATTATATCTCACCTATTTACAAAAATGCGTTCAGATACAGGGAATTTGCAAACGTACAGACTCATCTGGATATAAACGGAGATATAGGCGTCTGAAAAGAAAGGCAGTGGTAGTTTTGGCACTTAGAACAATTGTTTTTAAAACGGATGATATTCTAAGAAAAAAGTGCAAAAATGTCGAGATATTTGATGAGAAGCTGGGTATACTTCTTGATGACATGGCTGAAACGATGTACAAGGCAAACGGAGTTGGTCTTGCTGCACCGCAGGTAGGAATATTAAGAAGAGCAGTTGTCGTAGATGTTGGCGAAGGTCTGCTTGAGCTTATAAATCCTGAGATCATCAAAGCAAAGGGCTCACAGCGGGATGTAGAAGGCTGTCTTTCCTGTCCGAATGAATGGGGATATGTAGTCAGACCTATGGAAATAGTTGTAAAGGCGCAGGACAGGAACGGCAAAAATATCCAGTTAAAACTCAAAGAATTTTTTGCAAGGGCAGTCTGCCATGAACTGGATCATCTTGAAGGAAGGCTTTTTATAGATATTGCAGATGAAATGGTAGATCCTTCCGAGCTTGAAGAGGAAAACAACGATAATAAGAAAAAGGGAAGAAAAAAATAACTTTTTACGAAGGGAACAGCATTTTATGAATATTGTTTTTATGGGAACTCCGGATTTTGCCGTTCCATGTCTGCAAGCGCTTATCGACAGCGGTGAAAATGTACAAGCGGTGTTTACTCAGCCTGACAAGCCTAAAGGCAGGGGATATAAACTTGCTCCTACACCTGTAAAAGAATTGGCGGTCAGGTACGATATCCCGGTTTATCAGCCTTCCAGCCTGAAAAAAGGCGAAGACGCAGAAAACTCGCTTAAACTTCTTAAAGAGCTTGCTCCGGATCTTATTGTTGTTGTAGCTTACGGAAAGATACTTCCGAAAGAAATTCTTGATCTTCCTAAATATTTTTGTATAAACGTCCATGCGTCGCTTCTGCCGAAATACAGAGGCGCGGGACCTATCCAGTGGAGCATTCTGAACGGTGAAAAAGAAACAGGCGTTACTACAATGCTTATGGCTGACGGAATTGATACCGGAGATATGCTTCTTAGATCCGTAACTGAAATAGGGGCTAATGAAACAGCTTCGGAACTTCATGACAGGCTTTCTGTTATGGGTGCGGAACTGCTTATAAAAACATTACAGGCTGTAAAGGATAATACCATTGATCCGGTAAAACAAGACGATGAATTATCATGTTACGCGCCTATGCTGACAAAAGATATGTGTCATATTGATTTTTCAAAAACGGCGGAGGAAGTCCATAACAAAATACGCGGATTATCTGCATTTCCATGTGCCGTCACAATGCTTGACGGAAAACGCTTGAAAATATACAAGTCTGAAATTTCTGAAGAAAATGCCGGGAATATGCTTCCGGGAACTGTTGTAAACGCAAAAAACTTTACAGTTGCGTGTGGAGACGGAAGATGTGTTAAATTCACGGAAGTTCAGGCTGAAGGCGGAAAAAGAATGAAGACAGAAGAATATTTACGCGGCAGACCTGTTCCGGAAGGAACGGTATTACAATAAAACGGAGGTATTATTATGTTATTCTGGGATCCTACTTATATCGTTGTGCTGCCTGCTGTGATATTTGCAATGATCGCGCAGTTCAAAGTAAACAGTACGTTTCAAAAATACAGCAGTGTACGCAATGTAAGAGGATATACTGCTTCGGAGGTCGCGAGAAAAATACTTGACGATAATGGTTTATATGATATTCAGATCGAACATATCAGCGGAAATCTTACTGACCATTATGATCCGTCGTCAAATGTTATAAGGCTTTCCGATTCGGTTTACGGAAGTACGTCTGTTGCCGCTATCGGTGTTGCTGCTCATGAAGTAGGTCACGCCGTCCAGCACGCTGAGGGATATACTCCAATAAAAATAAGACAGGCAATAATCCCTATAACTCAAATAGGTTCTAAGCTGGCAGTACCGCTTATTATTGTTGGTATGCTGATCAGCTTTCTGGATTGGCTCATTCCGGTTGGAATATTCCTTTACACCGGTGTTGTTTTATTTCAGGCAGTTACATTGCCTGTGGAATTTAATGCCAGCGGAAGAGCGCTGAAAACACTTGATGAAAATGCTATTTTACAGCCTGATGAAGTACAAATGTCCAAAAAAGTTTTAAGCGCGGCTGCAATGACATACGTTGCTGCGATGTTCTCAGCTCTGCTTAGCTTGTTAAGACTTATCATTATTGCTTCCGGCGGCAGAAGGAGAAATAACTGATGAACAGCGATCCTGTTCGTTATAAGGTCTTGGAGCTGCTTGACCGGATGGATCAAAAGGCGTATTCAAATCTTCTTCTTGATAAGGGTATATCCGGTCTTTCAATGCGTGACAAAGCGTTTGCTTCAAGACTTTTTTATGGTGTTCTTGAACGAAAACTCACGCTTGAATATATAATTTCAGAATACAGCAACAGACCGCTGGCAAAGCTGGACGGTTCTGTGGTCAATATCCTTAAAATGGGAATTTATCAGATTTTGTATATGGATTCCGTTCCTGACAGCGCAGCAGTAAATGAATCGGTGGCTCTTGCCGGAAAATGCGGCAAAAAAAGTGCGTCCGGTTTTATAAATGCTGTTCTGAGAAATTTTATAAGAAACGGAAAGCGGTTTGAGCTTCCGAAAGATGATATAGAGCAGCTTAGTGTTAAATATTCCTGCTGCAATGAATTGGTAAAACTCCTTTGTGATGATTATTCTTATGCAAAGGCGGAGAATTTTCTGAAAAATTCTCTTATGCCGCATAAACTTTATATAAGGGTAAATACATTGAAAACCGATTCCGGAAAGTTAATTGATGATCTGGAAAAAGTCGGGATACATTCCGAAATATGTTCAAGTTTTCCTGATTGTATTTTCGTTGAAGCTATCGGAAGTATAGAACAGTCTGATCTGTTCAAAAAAGGAATGTTCCATGTTCAGGATCTGTCATCTCAGATGTGCTGCCGGGCTCTTTCACCAAGATCCGGAGAAACAGTTATTGATATTTGCGCTGCTCCGGGAGGAAAATCCTTTACATTGGCGGAGATCATGGAAAATAAGGGCAGGATAATATCGGGCGATATCAGGGAAAAACGTGTTGAACTTATCCGTAAAGGTGCAGAAAGGCTTGGTATTTCAATTATTGAAGCTGTTCTGAACGATGCTGAAAAATGCAATGAAAGTTTTCCGAAAGCGGATAAGATCATTTGTGATGTTCCATGTTCCGGGTTCGGGGTTATCCGTTCAAAACCGGAGATAAAGTATAATGGCATTGAACGGGCAAAAGAGCTTCCAGAAATACAGTATAATATACTTTCTTCTGCGTCGTCATATCTTAAAGACGGGGGAGAACTGGTATATTCTACCTGTACACTGAACAAAGCTGAAAATGATGATGTTATCGACAGATTTTTAAATGAACATAATGAATTTGAACCTGCAAATGTTTTTGCTTGGGACAAAAATATCAGCGAACAATATAAATTCACGGTTTTTCCTGATGAATTTGATTGTGAAGGATTTTTCATCAGCAAGATCAGAAAGGTCGGCAGATAACTTGAAAAAGGATATTTTATCTTATGATCTGGATGAATTGTGTTCGGAAATGGATTTGATCGGTGAGAAAAAATTCAGGGCTAAACAAATTTACGAATGGTTACATATAAAAAACGTTCATAATTTTTCCAGTATGAGTAATATTCCGTTGTCTTTACGCACAAAATTGGACGAGATATATTATATAAATTGTATAAAAATCGTCAGAAGGCTTGAATCTTCAATAGATAATACGGTAAAATATTTATATGAGCTGCAGGACGGCAATCATATTGAATCAGTGCTTATGGAGTATAAACATGGCAATAGCCTTTGCGTTTCAACTCAGGTAGGCTGCAAAATGGGCTGCAACTTCTGCGCATCTACTATTGCAGGATTTAAGAGAAATCTTACGGCGTCTGAAATATTGCTTCAGGTCTACACTGCCGAAGAAGAAAGCGGCAGACATATTGACAGTATCGTACTTATGGGGATCGGCGAACCTCTTGATAATTTTGACAATGTTGTAAGATTTCTGAAAATGATATCCTGCGAAACGGGGAAAAATCTAAGTCTCAGGCACGTTTCTCTTTCGACTTGCGGACTTGTGGACAGAATATATGATCTGGCGGAATACAGATTCGGACTTACGCTCTCTATTTCTCTCCATGCTCCCGATGACCGGAAAAGAAGCAGTATCATGCCGATAAATAACCGCTATAATATTTCCGAGCTTATCAAAGCCTGCAAAGATTATATTTCTGTTACCGGCAGGCGTATATCATTTGAATATGCTGTTATTCACGGAGTTAACGATACACCTTCAGATGCTGAAAAACTTATAAGGCTTCTTAAAGGAATAAATTGTCATGTAAATCTTATACCGGTCAACGAGATAAAAGAACGCAATTACCATTCTAATAGAAATTCGCTTAATAATTTTGCCGCTTTATTGGAAAAAGGCGGTCTTAATACAACAATAAGGAGAACTCTGGGAGCGGATATTGACGCAGCGTGCGGTCAGCTAAGGCGCGAATATGAAATTTGAACATAAGGAGTGAAGCATATGAAAGTCTTTTCTGAAACAAACATCGGACTTGTAAGAACTGAAAATCAGGACAGAGTCCGTACTGTTATGCTTAAAGATGACATATGCTTTGCGGTCATATGCGATGGTATGGGCGGTCAGAATGCCGGAAGTGAAGCAAGTGAAAGAGCTGTAAATATCGTATTTGAAAGGGTAACAAAAGTTTTTCGTCCTGATTACAGTGAAAATTCAATAAGGAATTTGCTGATATCTTCTATCACTACTGCCAATTCCGTAGTTTATGACGTTTCTGTATCAAGTATGGAAATGCAGGGAATGGGAACTACTTGCGTTGCCGCATTGGTTTATGGGAATAAACTTCATGCTGTAAATGTAGGTGATTCTCGTCTTTATCTTATAAATCACGAAATACGCCAGCTTACAAGGGATCATACTGTTGTTATGAGAATGTACGAAAACGGCGAGATCACAAAGGAACAGATAAAAAATCATCCGCAAAGGAACTATATAACAAAAGCTGTAGGAGTTGCAGAAAACGTTGCTCCGGATTATTATGAAGCTGAACTGGCGGAAAATTCTGCCGTACTGCTTTGTACAGACGGATTATCAAATTACTGTGATGAAGCGGATATGTTCAATATAATAAAAAGATCAGATCCCGAAAAAGCACCTTCAGAGCTTATAAAAAAAGCTCTTGAAAACGGCGGCGGCGACAATGTTACCGCAGCTATCATAAAACTTTGATAAAAAGTCTCCGAAGCGGAGACATGATATATAAATTACTTGTGTGATTACAGGAGTGAATTTAATGGATAAAAATATTGGAAAAAAGCTCGACGGCCGCTATGAAATAACCGAACTTATTGGAATAGGAGGAATGGCGGACGTTTATAAGGCGACCGATATTCTTGAAGATAAAACGGTTGCGGTAAAAATTCTGAAAAATGAGTTTGCCGACAATGAAGATTTTGTCCGCAGGTTCAGGAATGAATCAAAAGCGATAGCTGTGCTTTCACATCCGAATATCGTAAAAATATTTGATGTCGGCTTTACCGATAAGATCCAATTCATCGTAATGGAATATATTGACGGAATCACACTTAAAGAATTTATCGAGCAGCAGGGTGTTCTTAAATGGAAAGATACAGTACATTTTATTATCCAGATCCTTCGTGCTTTACAGCACGCTCATGACAGGGGAATAGTCCACAGGGACATAAAACCGCAGAATATAATGCTTTTCCCGGACGGAACAATAAAGGTCATGGACTTTGGCATAGCCAGATTTGCCCGTGAAGAGGGAAAAACAATTTCAGATAAAGCTATCGGAAGCGTACATTATATAAGTCCCGAACAGGCAAGAGGAGACGTTACCGATGAAAAGAGCGATATTTATTCCGTAGGCGTTATGATGTATGAGATGCTTACAGGTGTAAAGCCTTTTGACGGTGATAATCCTGTTTCTATTGCGCTCATGCATATGCAGACTGACGCTGCTCCGCTGCGTTCGATAAACGATTCCGTTCCCGAGGGTCTGGAAGAGATAGTTATGAGAGCTATGCAGAAAGAGGCGTCAAAGCGTTATCAGTCAGCTTCAGAAATGATAAAGGACATCGAAGAATTTAAGAAAAATCCGAGCATTGTTTTTGAATACAAGTATCTTTCCGAAAAAACTCAGTATTTTGATACTGTTTCAAAAAATTCCGGAGAATCAGGTCCAAGATCAAAATCGGCTGCTTTGTCCAGAACTGATAAAGCTGACGGAAAGAGAGCAGGAACAAAAGTAAAGAATAAAAATGATAATGATGATTATGATGATTACGATGACTACAGCGACGACGCTCAACCGTCAAGATCTTCATATTTCATTGTTGTCCTTACTGCAATAGCTGCCGGAATTATAATTATTGTTGTTGCTTTTATAGCAATAATCATATCCAGAACATTTGTTACCCAACCGCCTGAGGTAGGAAAAATGCCTAAATTGATAGGTTACAGTTTTCAGCAGGCAAAAACTTATTATGAAGGTTCATTTGATGTGATCGTTGAGGAGCAGGAATACTCTTCCGAGTATCCGGAGGGCGCTATAATGGATCAAAACCCTTCCGAAGGAAAGGATTACATTATAGGAAATACCACTGTAAATGTTGTGGTCAGCAAAGGACCGAGAATAGTGACCGTTCCGAATGTTTATGATTTTGAATCCGATACGGCTGCAAATATGCTCAAAGATAATGATGCCGGCGGATTTGATGTAAAAATTACCAGCACATTTGATGAAAAGGTTGTAAAAGGCAACGTTATAAGGACCGATCCGGAGAGAGGCGCAAAGGTCGCTTATGGTTCAACTATCCGTATGTTTGTGAGCCGTGGACCGGAAGAACAGGATATTACGGTTCCCGAATGCCGCGGATATAATGTTGAAGATGCTAAAAAGCTCTTGGAAGATAAATTTACGGTACAGATAATGGAAGAAGATTCTTCCGAGCCGGAGGGTACGGTCATCAATCAAAGTATTCTTCCTGTGGGTGAAGACGGTCAGCCGAATATTGTAAAGCTCAATTCAACGATCGTTCTTACTGTAAGTACCGGAGTAGTTCCCGAAACTGAAGCTGTCATTACGTTTACCGTTCCGGACGGCATGAGAGGTTCTGCAACCTTCAATTGTTATATCAATGGTCAGATCATAGGAAGCGAAACTATTGATAACCTTGCTTATGCATCGGTAGTATCGGTATCTATAAAGGGAACGGATCTGCAGAAAGTTATCCTTGAAGCCGTAAATAATGATAAGGGAACAAGCGATACCATAGGAGAATATTCTGTAGATTTTACCGAAAATATTGTATCTGAATTAGAATTTTATAAATCTGCGTTCAAAGCATTGTTTGCAGACGAGGGATCGGGACAGGAAGCAGATTATCCGAATAATAATGAAGAGATCTTTGGTGATGATGATCGTGATAATAATGTTTCTGTTGATCCTGATGATGAAGATTTCTGGAATGATATATTCGGAAACAGGTAATGAGCATGGCTGACTCTGCACAGGGAATAATTTTAAAGGCTATAGGCGGGCTTTGTTATACCGAAACTGCCGAAGGCGTTTTTGAATGTAAGGTAAGAGGAATATTCCGTCAGAAAAATATTTCACCATGCGCCGGTGATAAGGTCATACTTACGGAATTTTCAGGCAATACCGCTCTTGTAAGTGAAGTGCTCCCGAGGAAAAACAGTCTTATACGTCCTCCGCTGGCAAATCTTGATAATATAGTTTTTGTTATATCGACCTGTGAACCTGCACCAAATCTTACTTTGTTGGATAAATTCCTTGCTATTGCTAATTTCAAAAAAATAAATAGTATAATTGCTGTTACAAAGCTTGATCTTATGAAAAATGCCGAGCTTGCTGATATATATAGAAATTCCGGTGCGGAGCTTCTGGAAATAGACTATGATCTGCCTGGATCTTACATGAAGATCTACAATATGACAGAGGGCAAAATAACCGCTTTTACAGGAAATACCGGCGTAGGGAAGTCCACGCTGTTAAATCATATCGACAGCAGTCTTGGCTTAAAGACCGGAGAGATCAGCAAAAAACTCGGGCGGGGGCGGCATACTACAAGAAATGTTGAGCTTCATAGACTGCTGAACGGCGGCTATATTGCAGATACTCCGGGATTTTCTACTTTTGAAACCCAAAGATATGATATAATCCTGAAAGAGGAACTTGCCGGCTGCTTTCCTGAATTTTATGAGTTTGAAGGAAAATGCCGCTTTCAGGATTGTTCCCATACAAAAGAAAAGGGCTGCGCAGTTCTTGATGCTGTTAAACGTGGTATCATTCCGAGATCACGGCATAACAGCTATCTTGAGATGTATGAAGATGCAAGACAGATAAAAGAATGGGAAGTAAGGAGAAATGATGTATGAGTTCCTGCTGGATATTTGGAGGGGCTCCGATAAGCGGCAGACTTATTGATCTTCCTGATAAAAATTCTTATATAATTGCTGCTGACAGCGGATATGCTTCTGCGGTCAGAATGGGATTTACTCCGGATATGACTGTAGGTGACTTTGACAGTCTTAAAGGTGAAAAACCTGCCGTCGGACAAGTCATAACAGTAGGAGCTGAAAAAGATGATACAGACACCATGCTTGCCGTAAAAAAAGCTATTGAGATGGGATTTATGGATATCTCAATAACAGGTGCTTTAGGAGGGCGGTTAGATCATACGATCGCTAATATCCAGACGCTTGAATATATAAGATCTAATGGCGGACGTGGCAGGCTTGTAGGCGAAAATGATACTGTTGAGATCATAGGTGAGGGAAGTCATCTTTACAAAAAAATAGACGGAATGTACCTGTCTTTGTTTTCGTACAGTGATTTTGCGGTAATAACAGTATCCGGGGTAAAGTATCCGCTTGAAAATCATCGTCTTGACAATACTTTTCCGCTTGGCGTAAGCAATGAGATAACCTCTCCGGAATGTGCTATAACTGTTTCAGAGGGAGAGCTTCTGTTGGTTTTTTCAAAAAAATAGCACCCATTTTACATTTTTGAATAGAATGTAATAAATAATCTCAAGGAAGGGTGTTATTTATGAAGATAGTAGTTGTAAAAAGTCCGAAGCTGCTGTCCAGCTTTTTCAGATTGGTATTCAAAATAAAAAAAGAACCAGAAGAAATGTGAAGCAATATAAAAATGAGCAGAGTCAATTGATTTGATCCTGCTCATTGATTTTATACAAAGAATGTTTCCGTAAGTACCGATACACTCATATCTATGTCATTAAGATCAATAAGGTACATTGTCTTTCCTATTCCTGTAAATACTGTATTCAGCACTTGTGTTACCGGAAATATCAACACGGTATTTACTTTTTCTGAACCCTTGTAATCCTTAAAGTTCTTGAATTTAAATCTCATGTTGATAGTATTTCCGTTGACCCTGTTTTTTATATAGAAATCGGATATAGGATTCATTTCCTTGTCCATTCCGGTATTACTTATAGAGTTGCTGATCTTTTCGGGTGTCAGGAAGTAATAATTGGTACGGTCAATCTGTTTTCTCAGGCTGGAAGCAATACAGGCGCTGAACAGTTTATCCATATGAAAAAGCATGGAGTATCTTACTCTTCCTCCGGTCACAAATGTAGTACCTTTATTAAGTAGGAAAAATCTGCTCCATTTCATTGCATTGAAATATCTGCTCATGCTGCGGTCCTCAATGCTGTTTTTGAAATCATCTGATATTTTTGTTGAAGATTCAACATTATCAAGCGATAAAAGCAGCATACGGATCTTTTTTTTGTTCAGCGTGTTTGAAGAAAGATCATCAAGAGTTTCAAGAGTTTTTTTCAGCAGACGATTTTCTGCACGATTTACACTGAAAACATCATATTCAACGAAAAATTTTTCTTTATGGGCATAGTTCTTTTTAGCGTGCTCGGCATAGATAGTTTTGCCTTTAACAAATGTTTCATTTCCGCGATAGGGTACATATGTTTGTTTTAGTCCGTTGCGGACAACATTAAGTACTTCGTCCGTAAACATTCTAACAAAGATCTCAAACAGATTGAGCTGCTCTTTTTTAAAATAAAGCTCGTCTACCTTTCTGACAGGAACTTCTCTTATAGCATCAAGCATTCTAAGGAGCAGCATCTTTGAAACAATGATATTTTCTTCTTTATCAGAACGTATTTGCGGAAGTATTTCGATCTGCGTTCCGTCTTTAAGCATTATTATGCCTACATAGCGTGTAGGTCTCAGAGCTTCACGTCCGTCTTTGAGCATGACTTTCTGCATGATAGAGTATTTTTTGCTTGCGGCAAAGTCGTCAAGACGTTCATAATTCTGTTCTGAAATAAGTATCTTGCCGGATTCGCCGCCGGGACCTTCTTTAACGAAACAGTCTGCTTCGGTGACGACATATCGTTTTAGTTTTTTCATATTGCACCATTAAATTTTCAGGTAAGCGTTTATGTTGGCAAACGCAGCATTATTTATAGAATATACTTCGTCGTTTTCAAGGTAAAGCTCTGCTTTTGAACCGAATATCTGAGCATAATCTACAGCAGTGGATTTTACAAACTGTTCATTTTCTTCTTTGTTTGCGTCGCCGAGAACAAGTCTGATCTTCTCGTAATCATCGTAGAAATATTCCTGAAGCAAAGGAACTATTGCATTTTTGAATATGTGTGCAAGTACTGCAAGAGTAGGCTTCTGACGGAGCTGCATAAAATATGCGTGTCCTATGGTATGATCCCGGTCACAAAGTATTTCTATACGCTTATTGATTTTTATCATGAGCTGGCGAATATCTACGCCCTCGACTACAACTCCGCTGAGAAGATCGGGATTAGGCATCATTTCAATAAAATCAAAACGTCGTCTTAAAGCCGAATCCAGCATTGCAATGGAACGGTCGGCGGTATTCATTGTACCGATTATGTATATATTTTCCGGAACGCCGAAGGATTCCTGAGAATATGCCAGCTTAACGGTAGACGCCTCAGGCATACCTATACGTTTTGTAGGCTCGATAAGAGTTATCATTTCACCGAAAATTTTTGATACATTGCCGCGGTTTATCTCATCTATGATAAAAACGTACTTTTCTTCAGGGTTTTTAGCGGCTTCCTCGCAGAAACGTCGGAAAACGCCCTGATCCACGCGGTAAACCATTTCTTCTTTACGGGAACGTTCACCTCGTTCATTCATTACCTGAATGAATACCGGCTTGATACCTTCAACGAACTCTTCATATCCGAAAGACTGGTGGAATGTAGTAAATTCTATCTGTCCGTAAAGAGTTTTAAGCGCATGGTATTTTTCCAGAAGCTCGTTATAGTCGTCTTTCATGACCTCTCTTACAGGACGGCCGTAAATGATAGATATAGCATAAGCTACTGTATTATAAGTCTTACCTGTTCCGGGAGGACCGTACAAAATGATATTTGCACCCATCAGATGTTCACCTCATAAATGAAATAGTTGCAAAAGCGCCTAAAAGCATGACGCAAAGGAACGCACTTTAAAAAGCGAAGTATTTAGATAATTCTTCACCTTATATTATTTTAATACATTTCAACAATAATTTCAATAGTTTGCTAAATATTTTTATGCTATTCTACTATTTTTATAAAATAAATATCAATAAATTGTGGTTTTGAACAAAAATAAACATATAAGCAAAAAGTTTCCTGTATAAACAGCAGGAAACTTTTTGCAATAAAATGTAAATTATGCTCTTATTATACAAAATAATGTCAGATAATATAATCTTTTACGCCGCCGTCAGCAGGGAAGCATACTGCAGAGAAAAATCCCTTATCGCGTATAGCCCTTGAACAAAGCTCAGCGGCAGGCTTATCCGAAAACAGACCAAATACGGCAGAACCGCTTCCGGTCATTGCAGCATATTCTGCACCGCCTGACATGAGCGTGTTTTTGATATCAGTAACACTTTCAGAGCCTGCAACCTTTTCAAATACGTTTTTGCCAACTGTAAGCAAAGAGTTTACCGTTCCGTCATATGCCAGAGGAAGATCATTGCTGAAAAGCCCTGCGGCGTCTATTTTGGCATATGCATCTTCTGTGGATATACCGTCAGGACCTTTTCCGATAACTATAAAGCGATCTTCCAGAGGAGGAGCTTCCGACATAACATCGCCGATACCGCGGCATAGCTTTGTTCCGCCTATTATACAGAACGGAATATCTGCACTGATAGATGCACCTATCTTACAGAGTTCTTCAATGGAGTAATTTGTTTCAAAAAGCATATTCAGTCCGCAGAGCACAGCGGCTGCGTCGGCGCTTCCGCCGCCCAGTCCTGCCTGAACAGGTATTTCCTTGCTTATTGAGATAGTAAGACCTTCAAATATGTTTCCATATTTTTCAAGGAATGCTTCTGCCGCACGGTATGCAAGGTTTTTTCTGCCCTTTGGAACGTCCTCACGAGCGCATTTGATAGATATTTTTTCCATATTGTTCCGCTCGATAGATATTGTGTCGGAAAGTGAGATACTCTGCATTATGGTCACTATATCATGGTAACCGTCGCTTCTTTTTCCGACAACATCAAGTGTCAGATTGATCTTTGCAGGGGCTGTGATAATGATCCTATCCATTTTGATTGTCCTCCTTTAATTCGTTTATAAATTCTGAAATACGTTCTACGGCTTCCATAAGATGCTTTAAAGAATATGCGTATGATATCCTTATATAACCCTCTCCGCATTTTCCGAAAGCGTCGCCGGGGACTACCGCTACACGGTGCTTTTCCAGAAGCTGCTCGCAGAATTGCTGACTGGTCAGACCGCTTATCTTTATTGACGGAAAAACGTAAAAGGCTCCTTGCGGGTCAAAGCAGGTAAGACCTATTTCATTAAGGGCATTTACAAGCCATCTTCTGCGGATGTTATACTCATTCATCATGTTTTCAACTTCATGATCGCATGATCTTAACGCTTCTACAGCAGCATACTGTGAAACGGTAGGGGAACACATTATCGCATACTGATGTATTTTTAGCATTTGTTTAATGATCGGTTCAGGACCGGCAATATAGCCAAGTCTCCAGCCCGTCATGGCAAATGCCTTGGAAAATCCGTTTACGAGAAGAGTTCTTTCCTGCATACCTTCAAGCTGAGTAATGGAAAAATGCTTTCCTTCAAACGTAAGCTCGGCATATATCTCATCAGAAAGAACCAGAATATTGGTTTCTCTCAGGACTTCTGCAATAGGTTCGATATCTTCTTTTGTCATTATAGCTCCGGTAGGATTGTTCGGAAAAGGGAATATGAGCAGCTTGGTCTTATCGGTTATTTTTTCTTTCAGAGCTTCGGCAGTAAGTTTAAAACCGTCCTCTTCTTTTGTTTCGACAATTACAGGTACGCCGCCGGTAAGCTCTACTATAGGAGCGTAGCAGACAAAGCACGGTTCAACTATTATCACTTCGTCGCCGGGATCAACAAGAGCTCTTATTCCAAGGTCTATAGCCTCAGAACCGCCGACAGTAACTATTACTTCATGTTCAGGATCATATGATACTCCGAGCTTTTTATTTATGTAACCGCATATTGATCTTCTGAGCTCTAAAAGTCCGGAATTAGCAGTATAAACAGTTTTCCTTTTTTCAAGGGTGGTTATGGCTGCCTGACGTATTGCCCACGGTGTAGTGAAATCGGGCTCACCAACGCCGAGTGAGATAACATTATCCATAGTTGCAGCAATATCGAAGAATTTTCTTATTCCTGACGGCTTAAGCTTCGCACATTTTTGGGATATAAGCTTATCATAATCCATCATGGAGAAACAGCTCCCCTTTCATTGTCCATAGCAGCGGCAATATCGAAGAATTTTCTTATTTCCGAATACTTTAACTTAGTAGATTTTGGGGAAATAAGTTTTTTGCGATCCGTCATGGAGAAATAAATCCCCTTTCGTCGTCCGCTTCATTTTCGATGAAAATGCCCTTTTCCTTATAGCGCTTGAGTACGAAATGCGTTGCAGTGGAGATAACACCGTCTATTGTAGAAAGTCTCTGAGCTACGAACAAGGCGACTTCCTTATAGTTTGTTCCGCTGATAGTTACCGCAAGATCAAAAGCTCCGGACATGAGTGTAAGGCTTTCAACTTCGTCATACATCATTATAGTTTTAGCGATGTCATCAAATCCGCAGTCTGCTTTTGGCGTTACCTTTACTTCAATGAATGCTGTAACGGTATTTTTATCGGCTGCTTCATCATTTACAATGGCGGAATAACCTTTTATCACGCCTTCATGTTCGAGAGCCTTTATCTTTTCCTCTACGCTGCTTTCTGACATTCCGGTCATTGCGGCAAGTTCTTTGCAAGACAAACGGGCGTTCTGCTTGAGAAGTCTTATAAGAGTATCCATAATCCGATTCCTCCCTAAAAATCATGACATATCAATTATATCACAAAAAAACAGGATTGTCTATATTTTTATGAAATTTGGTTTGCGATTTTTAAAATAGCATATATACTTAAATCCCGCTTCAAGAGCGATCTCCGCACCTTCCTTGATTCCTTTGCCAAGATCGTCCGTGCAGTGCGCGTCCGAACCTAAGGAAAGTATCTCTCCGCCCATTTCGCGGAACATCTTTACCCAGTAAAGGTTTGGAAAGGTCTGTCCGTAAGCCTGCCGCAGACCACTGGTGTTAATTTCGATGCCCTTGCCGTTTTCAATAAGTATTCTGAATGATTCACGGATAATTTCTTCATATCCCGACATATCGACTTTTATTCCTTTGTCGCCTTCAATGTATCTCAGGGGATAGGTGAGATGTCCCAGTACGTCGAACCTGTTCCATTTGCAAAGATCATAGACATTTTTATAGTACAGTTCAAGAAGAGGTCCAACAGCATTTTTGGAATAGTCTATAAAAGCAAAATCGTCATAAGACATGACCTGATGAATTGAGCCGATAATAAAATCAAGCCGTTTGTCAGCCGCAATTGATCCCGCAAGCCCAAAATCTATAGGAGCCTGTCCAAGCTCTATGCCGCAAATAAAATTTATCCTGCCGTCATATTTTTCTTTAAGAGCTGTATTTTCTGCCATTGATTTTTCAAAATCACGTCCGAAATCATATGTATCATACTCATTTGGCTCAACACCGTAATGTTCTATGGAAAACCACCTGTTGACCTCACAGTGATCGGTCAATGCGTATGCAGAAAGACCGCTTTCCATGGCTTTTTTGAGCATTTCCTCTGCTGGAGAGCTTCCGTCGGGACTGTTGGTTGAATGTGTGTGACAATCAATAAGATTCATTTTTTACATTCCTTTCAAATAATTGTATTAAATTTTGTGAAATTTAACAAAAATCACAAATTTATTTTCTGAAAAAATTAAGATATTTTTCCCCTTGACTGCAATTCTGGTTTATGCTAAAATTAATAACGTTGATAAAACAATATTAAATTTAATGATCGTAAAACGACACACGTTGCGCAATGGCGCGTAAATCTGATCACGGTACAAAACGATTGGACGCGCATATTGCCGGACGTGTGTTTCTTTTGCGTCAGAAAGGATCTATTATGCCAAGAAATCAATTTCAAAGAATGATATTTGCTTTGATAACCGTTGTTATCACCGTTCATGCTTATGTATTCTACAGCCTTTATGTTGTAAACGGGAATACGCTTATGGAAGTAAATGGAGCGAACAGTGTACTTTCTGCAATAAACAAGCAGGGGGGAGTGCTGATGTGCGGACGTTTTGTGCCTATATGGGCGGTCGTGCTTATTGAGTTTGCCTTTGCATACCTTCTGGAAAATATTCTGGGAAGTCCTCTTTCATTCAGACTTGCCTGCAAAGTGTTTGATCCGATCAAAACTCATCCTGTTATATTTGAATCGGCAATCATCTGCGCAACAGTCGGCATTATGTGTCCGGCAATGAGCCTGATAGCGGCTTTTCTGTATTATCCTTACTATACGGGATTTAATTTTGCAGCGCTTCTGGCAAACTGGCTAAAACTGGTATGTTATAATTTCCCGTTTGCGTTCTTTACACAGCTTTTCTTTATTCAGCCTTTAGTAAGGACTGTGTTTAAGCTGATATTTGCTAAAGATATCAGCTCAAGAGCATTAACAGCTGACAACAGTGAAAAGAGCCCTGCATAATTTGGTGGGAATTTTTACCTGTATGGTCAAAAAATCACATCCTAATTTTATTATAACACATTTTCCAAAAAAACAACATATTATTTGTGAAAAAAACATACAAAATTGTATGATTTTCACCTATTATTTTTTGTAAAAATATGATATTATTATATGTGTATTTTTAAAGTTACGGAGGTTTATGCACATGAGAGCTGTCGTTACGGTGATCGGAAAGGATACTGTAGGTATCCTTACTAAAGTAAGCGGTATATGCACAGAATATAATGCAAATGTTATCGAGGTCACGCAAAGCGTTCTTCAGGATATGTTTGCAATGATAATGCTGGTGGATATTTCCCGCCTTAATAAGGATTTTACCGAGCTTGTCAACAGAATGAACGAGCTTGGCAAGGAATTGAGTCTCCAGATACACACGATGCATGAGGAAATTTTTGAGTCAATGCATAGAATATAAGGAGATTTGTTCATATGATCAACGTTCATGATATACTTGAAACTATCCGTATGATACAGGACGAATGTCTTGACATACGAACAATAACTATGGGTATCTCTCTTCTGGACTGCATAGACAGTGATATTGACAAGGCTTGTACAAAGGTCTACGATAAGATCACAAGATATGCTGAAAATCTCGTAAAGGTCGGAGAGGATATCGAAAAAGAATATGGTATCCCGATCATAAATAAACGACTTTCTGTAACGCCTATTGCTATCGTTTCGGCAGCCTGCTCGGAAAGTCCCGTTAAATTTGCGCTTGCTATGGAAAAGTCTGCAAAAGCCTGCGGCGTAAATCTTATCGGAGGCTACTCCGCACTTGTGCAGAAAGGCTTCTCCGCAGGTGATGAAAGGCTTATCCGCTCTATCCCGGAAGCGCTTGCTTCCACTTCCTGTGTATGTTCGTCGGTAAATGTAGGTTCTACCAAGACAGGCATAAACCTTGATGCTTGCAGAATGATGGGAAGAATAGTAAAGGAAAGCGCGGAAATGACTGTTGATGACCAGTGCTTTGGTGCGGCAAAGCTGGTGGTTTTCTGCAATGCAGTAGAGGATAACCCGTTTATGGCAGGAGCTTTCCATGGCGTGGGTGAGCCTGACTGTATAATCAATGTAGGTGTTTCGGGTCCGGGTGTTGTGCGCTCTGCCCTGAGAAAATATCCGGACGCTGATATTACTGAAATTTCTGATATTATCAAAAAGACTTCATATAAAATAACCAGAGTAGGACAGTTGGTAGGAGTTACAGCTTCTGAAAGACTGGGAGTTCCGTTCGGTATAGTGGATCTTTCCCTTGCACCTACTCCGGCGGTGGGAGACAGTGTAGCGTACATTCTTGAGGAGATAGGTCTTGAAAAATGCGGTGCCTGCGGAACAACTGCCGCGCTTGCTCTTCTCAATGACGCGGTCAAGAAAGGCGGCGTAATGGCTTGCTCAAGAATAGGCGGACTTTCCGGAGCATTTATACCTGTTTCCGAAGATGCAGGCATGATCGCTGCTGCTGAATGCGGCGCTCTTGCAATTGAAAAACTGGAAGCAATGACTGCCGTTTGCTCTGTGGGACTGGATATGATATGTATACCCGGTGATACTACGGAAGATGTTATCTCGGCAATAATTGCTGACGAAGCTGCTATCGGAATGGTCAACAGCAAAACTACCGCGGTAAGGATAATTCCAGCTATTGGAATGAAAGAGGGAGATGTCCTCAATTGGGGAGGACTTTTCGGAAAAGGCCCTGTAATGAAAGTGAATACTTATTCTCCTTCCAAATTTATCAGCAGAGGCGGACAGATACCCGCTCCGCTGCATAGTCTAAAGAACTGACATATTATAGCTTTATATATTTCTTTTATTTTATTTGAAAGCGTTGGTGATACTTGATGGAAAATGTTATTTTAGGTATTCTTGAGATCGAAAATAACGCTAAAACTCGTCTTGCGGAGGCTGAAAAAGAAAAAAATAAGATAATTGCCGATGCAAGGGAAGAACGCGAAAGGATCATAAAAGAAAAGGTAAAGGCTGCCGAAGATAAATTGGCTGAAATGGAATCTGAAGAAAAGACGCGTTCCGAAGAAAAGCTCGCCGAAATAGAAAAGCAGAAAGATGAAGAAATAGACCGTCTTAATAAAGTGTTTGAAGAAAAGGCTTCCGGTTGGGAAGATGAAATTTTCAATGCCATAATAAACAGCTGAAGCATACTCTTTGAACATTCACAATTTATAGTGAAGGGAAGTGAACACTGTAATGATAAGACGCAGGAACTACAATGCAACTGTGGCAAAGATCATGGCAATATACGGAAAGCGCCTGACTTCTCAGGATTATATTGAACTCATGAACAAACAAAGCGTTTCCGAAGCCGCAGAATATCTGAAAAGGAATACTCACTACAGTGATCTTCTTTCTTCAATAGACATCAACACCATACACAGGGGAATGCTTGAAAATCTGCTAAGGAGAAGTATTTTTGACACATACATGAGAATAACAGGGTTTGAGCATATTTCAAAGCAGGAATTTTATAACTACAAGATTTTGCAGATCGAGATAGACGAAATACTAAGATGTATTAGATTTATAAATGCCGGCTCTGAAAAACTTATTTCTGATATTCCTATATACTTACAGCAGCTTATTTCTTTTGATCTGATAGAGCTTGCAAGGGTCACTGATTTTAAAGAATTGCTTGTATTCCTTAAAAAAACGCCATATGATGACGTGCTGAAAACAGTTAAGACAGACGCTGACGGAAAAGTAGACGTTACCGAATGTGAAACAGTCCTCAGAACATACTATATCGAAAGATTAAAACGCTCGTTAAACTTTAAAAAAAGCGATGTTGAGCAATTTATTTCATTCCTTGAAACAGATATTGACCTTATAAATGTAATAAATTCTTATCGTCTGACTGCATTTTTCGATGCTTCCGCAGATGATATCGAAAAGGATATGCTCCCGGTCGGCGGAAGGCTTTCACCGGCTAAAAAAAGAGAAATTTACAGTGCCATAAATTCTGAGGAATTTATCAAGCGTTTTTCAAAAACGATCTATGGCAGACAGATGATAGCAAACGGATATGACATCAACGATCTTGAGCGAAGCGCAAATAAACTGCGTTACAAATATGCAAAGATGATGCTCAAACGTTCACAGTCTGCGCCTTTAAGCGTATATTCCTTTATTTTTCTCCTGGAAATAGAGGTAAAAAATATTATAAGCATTATAGAAGGAATAAGATACGGTGTAGAACCAAGCAAGATCGCACCGCTTATCATAATGTAATAATAAGCAAAGAGGTGAATTACGGTGTCTATTGAAAAAATGGAGCTTGTCAATATTGCGGGACTTACCAAGGACCTTGATGATGTTCTGGTAACTCTTAGTGAATGTGGCTGCTTCCATATGGAATCGGCTTCCAAAATTGCCGGTAAAAAAGTCGGTTTTACTACTCTTAAAGAGGATAATCCTTACAAGCCTATACTTAAACAGCTAAATGATATTTCGGTACAGTCAGGAAGAAAATTCCGAAGCGATGATTTTTCCGACATTGAGAATGAGAGTCTGTCAAAGATAGAGCAGTATATTATCAATGTAAGGCAAAAGCTCGATGATATCAAAACGGAAGCCAAGCTGGCTGACGAAAAACTTTCCGTTCATGAACAGGCTATGTATCAGGTAGATCATCTGACGGGTATGACCGTTGACTTTCAGCAGATCTTTTCATGTGAAAATGTAAAGGTCCGGCTTGGACGATTGCCGGTAGACAGCTTCGGCAAGCTGGAATATTACGATGACAAACCGTTTTATTTTGCTCATTTCAGCGTTGAAAAGGAATACTACTGGGGTATGTATTTTGTTCCTGCTTCTCACAGTGAGGAGGTAGACGAAATATTTGACAGCTTATATTTTGAGAGAACACACATTCCGGATTTCGTCAAGGGAAATTCTCAGCAGGCTTCGGAAGAACTTCATAAAATGGTAGATGAAGATAAAAAGCTAATTGAGGATTGCAGAAAAAAATACAACGATTACCTTGATAAAGAATCCGAAAGGCTCGGAAAAATATTTTCAAGGCTCAAGTCTCAGCATGATAATTTTGACCTGAGAAATAAAGCCGCTATTGTAAATGATAAATTCTATATTGTAGGTTTTATACCGAAAAGCGAAACTGAAAGGTTCATGGGTCTTTTTGAAGGCTATGACAGTGTTTCTGTAGTTCTTCAGCCGGCTGATGCAAACGGAAAGCTCGAACCTCCGATAAAGCTCAAAAACAATAAGTTTTCCCAGCCGTTTTCTATGTTTGTGGAGATGTACGGGCTTCCGTCGTATAACGGCATAAACCCTACGGCTTTTGTTGCGGTGACATATACGCTTCTTTTCGGAATAATGTTCGGCGACCTCGGACAAGGTCTGGTCCTTGCAATTGCAGGCGCTTTGCTGTGGAAATTCAAGAAATTTGCCCTCGGACCTATACTGACAAGGATCGGCATATCCGGAGCGTTTTTCGGACTGCTTTACGGAAGCGTATTCGGATATGAGGAGTTGCTTGATCCGGTTTATGAAGCGCTGGGGATCACATTCCTTCCGTTCAAAATAATGAATAATGTTACAACTATCCTTATAGGAGCTATAGCTTTGGGCGTACTGATAATGTTTATTTCTATATTGATAAACATTGTTATGGGAATAAAGAACAAACAGCTCGAAGAGGCTTTGTTCGGAAATAACGGTATTGCAGGACTTGTGTTTTTTGGCTCGATACTTATTGGAGCAGTAGCCGAGCTTCTTGGCGTTCATATTATGAATGCGGTGTACGTTATTGTTCTGATAATCCTGCCGCTTATAGCCATGTTCCTTAGAGAGCCTCTCGCTTGTTGGGTAAAGGGCAAAAAATACCATATGGAGGGCGGAATATCCGACTTCATTGCATCAAATTTCTTTGAAGTATTTGAATTTCTGCTCGGATATGCGACAAATACGCTGTCTTTCATTCGTATAGGCGGATTTGTTCTTTCTCACGCATCAATGATGCTGGTAGTCATGGCGCTTTCTGAACAGGTCTCAGCAGCGGCATCGCCGATAGTAGTCATTCTGGGAAATGTTTTTGTAATGGGAATTGAAGGACTGCTGGTAGGCATCCAGACGCTTCGTCTGGAATTTTACGAAATATTCTCACGTTTTTATTCGGGCGACGGCAAACCGTTTGAACCCGTTAAGATCAATTACGATGAAAACATCGAATAAAATTTTGGAGGAATTATTATGCTGTACATTTTTTTGCTTCCCATTGTTGTGGTAGGACTTCTTGCTCTGCCTGCCATTGTTTCAATAAAGGGCAAACGAGGCGCTAAGTCTTTTAAACGTGCTATTATAGGAAATATGTGTGCATTTTTCGGCGTTATGGTAATATGTGCCGCCGTTCCTATAGGAATGTATGCCTCCGCCGAAGAAGCTCCTGCTTCGGATACTTCCGTTTCGGAAGAAGCAGATGAGCCTTCAGGCATTTCCGATGGAGGAATTGGCTATCTTGCAGCGGCTCTTGCAGTAGGACTTGGTTCTATAGGCGGCGGTATCGCTGTTGCTGCAGCAGCTCCTGCCGCTATCGGAGCTGTAAGTGAAGATCCGAAATCTTTCTCAAAGGCTCTTATCTTCGTTGCGCTTGGTGAAGGCTGCGCGCTTTACGGATTTGTTGTTGCCCTTCTGATGCTGTTTGTATAAACAGGAGGAGATCATGCGCTTTTATTTGATAAGCGATAACGTCGATACGCAGATGGGTATGCGCCTTGCCGGAATAGAAGGCGTTGTAGTACATGAATCGGAAGAGGTAAAAAAGGCTCTTTCAGAGGTAATGGAAGATAAAGAAGTGGCTGTTGTTCTCATGACAGAAAAGCTCATAAAACTTTGTGAGGAAATGGTATACGATTATAAGCTTAATAGACGTCAACCTCTTATTGTTGAGATACCGGATCGCCATGCCACTTCAAATATCACCGGTATAATCTCAAAATACATTGAATCTGCTATCGGGTTAAAGCTTTAAAGGAGAATTTCTTATGGATATGAACAATGAAAAACTTCAAAGATTCATTGATGCCGTAAATGATGAGACTGAGCGTAAAGTCAGTGAAATGCTTGCGGAAGCCGAGGAAGAAAAGAAAACTATACTTTCTGACGCTGAACATGAATCGGAAGAATTTGCCGGCAGATATTTCAATACAGGAAACAAGAAAAATGATAACCGCTATATGCGCAGTATTTCAAAAGCCGAACTTGATATGAAAAAAGAAGTTCTTCGCCGGAGAGAAGAATTGACGGATCAGGTCTTTAATGTTGTTAAGGAACGTCTTATAAGCTACAGAAATGATCCCAAATATGTGGATACTCTCTTAAAGGATCTTCTTGCAATGAAAATATCTGACGACTCTGAAATATTCCTTGCGCCCGATGATATGAAATATGCCGATAAACTGAAAAAAGCCATACCTTCCGCAAATGTTGTTTTTTCACCTGATGCAAATATAAAGCTCGGCGGTATTTCTGTATATAACAAAGACAGCGAAACGATATACGATAAAACATTCGATATGGCTGTTGATGAGCAAAGACTCATTTTTGCAAATAATAATGCTTTTGCACAGTAATTCGGAACAGGAGGTAAAGCCTTGAATACGATCTTTTCTGTAAACGGTCCTGTTGTAAAGGTCAGAGAAACAAAAGATTTTTCTATGCTTGAAATGGTTTATGTAGGAACAAAGCGCCTTATTGGCGAAGTAATAGGGATAACCTCCGAAGAAACCACGATTCAGGTATATGAGTCTACTACAGGATTAAGACCGGGAGAACCGGTCGAAGGCAGCGGTATGCCCATGTCGGCTACACTTGGTCCCGGAATACTTTCAAACATTTTTGACGGGATCGAGCGTCCTTTGAAGCAGATCGAAGCACTGAGCGGAGCATTTATTTCTGAAGGAGCAAATGTTTCGGCTCTGGATACTTATAAAAAATATGATGTAACTATAACCGTTTCTGAAGGAGATCAGCTCAGCGGCGGAGATATTTATGCCACCTGTCCGGAAACGCCTGTTATAGAGCATCGCTGTATGGTCCCTCCGAATTTATCCGGAAAGGTCATATGGACGGCTGAAAACGGTCAGTATTCTGTCAATGATAATGTTGTAAAGATAAAGTCAGACAACGGGGAAGTACACGAACTGACCTTATGTCAGAAATGGCCTATCAAAAAAAGCAGACCATTCAAGGAGCGTCTGCCTATAAGTAAACCGCTTATTACCGGTCAGAGAATAATAGATACCATACTTCCTATAGCAAAGGGCGGTACTGCGGCTGTACCGGGAGGTTTCGGAACGGGCAAGACCATGACGCAGCATCAGCTTGCAAAATGGTGTGACGCTGATATCATCGTTTATATTGGCTGCGGTGAGCGCGGAAATGAAATGACACAAGTTCTTGAAGAATTTTCCGAACTGGTAGATCCAAGAACAGGCAAAGCCCTTACGGACAGAACAGTTCTTATAGCAAATACGTCAAATATGCCTGTTGCTGCGCGTGAAGCGTCTATATATACGGGAATAACTCTTGCAGAATATTACAGGGATATGGGATACCATATTGCTATAATGGCTGATTCAACCTCACGTTGGGCAGAAGCGCTCCGTGAAATAAGCGGACGTCTTGAGGAAATGCCTGCTGAAGAGGGCTTTCCGGCATATCTTCCGTCAAGGATCTCTGAGTTCTATGAACGTGCAGGATATGTTCAGTCACTTAACGGAGCAGAGGGTTCGGTAACTATAATAGGAGCCGTTTCTCCGCAGGGCTCGGACTTTTCAGAGCCTGTAACACAGAATACTAAGCGCTTTGTGCGGTGCTTCTGGGCTTTGGATAAGTCTCTTGCTTATGCACGTCATTATCCTGCTATAAACTGGAATGACAGTTATTCCGAATATATAGACGATCTGACAAACTATTATGACGAAAATGTCAGCATTGATTTTCTTAAATATCGTCAGAGCATATCAAATATCCTGCTTGAAGAAAATAAGCTGATGGAGATAGTAAAACTCATCGGTTCGGACGTTCTTCCGGAAGATCAGAAACTGGTTATTGAGATAGCAAGAGTTGTAAGAGTAGGATTTCTCCAGCAAAATGCTTATCATAAGGATGATACCTATGTTCCGCTTGATAAGCAATTCAGAATGATGGAAATTATACTTACTCTTTACGATAAATGCAAAAAGGTCGTTGCTTCCGGAATACCGGTAAGCGCAATAACGGAGACAGGGATATTTGAAAAAGTTATAAAAATGAAGTATGATATTCCCAATGATAAGCCGGAAATGTTCAATATGCTTACCGTTGAGATAGGACAGCAGCTCAAAAAAATTACTGCTGATGCGTGAAAGGAGGTCATCTGAATGAGCTTACAATATATAGGATTAAGCGAAATAAACGGACCTCTTGTTGTTCTTGACAATGTTGAAGGCGTTTCTTATGATGAAGTAACAGAGATACGCCTTGATGACAGTACTAAAAGAATAGGCAGAGTGGTAGAAATATCCGGCAGAAAAGCAGTCCTTCAGGTGTTTGAGGGAACCAATGGTCTTTCTCTTAAAAACACAAAGACCCGTTTTATGGGCAAACCTATGGAAATGCCTCTTTCACCGGAGATACTCGGACGAATTTTCAACGGCGCCGGACGTCCTATTGACGGTCTGGGCGAAATATTTGCCGAAAAGACTGCCGATATAAACGGAAAGCCGCTTAATCCTGTGTCAAGAGCATATCCGAGAAACTATATCCATACCGGGATATCTTCTATAGATGCTCTTATGACACTTATCAGAGGACAGAAACTGCCTATATTCTCAGGTTCCGGACTTTCTCACAACAAACTTGCTGTACAGATAGTCCGTCAGGCTAAGATTGCTGAGAACAGCGGACAGGATTTTGCCGTTGTCTTTGCGGCAATGGGCGTAAAAAACGATGTTGCTGATTATTTCCGAAGAAGTTTTGAAGAAAGCGGCGTTCTCCAGAAGGTCGTTATGTTCCTTAATCTTTCAAATGATCCTATCATTGAACGTATACTTACGCCGCGGTGCGCTCTTACGGCTGCCGAATACCTTGCATTTGAAAAGAATATGCACATTCTGGTAATTCTTACGGATATGACTTCATATGCCGAAGCTGTCCGTGAATTTTCATCGTCAAAGGGAGAAATCCCCGGACGTAAAGGTTTTCCGGGATATTTGTATTCGGATCTTGCTTCGCTTTACGAGCGCGCAGGAATAATAAAAGGTTCGGAAGGCTCGGTTACGCAGATACCGATACTTACAATGCCAAATGATGATATTACTCACCCTGTTCCTGACCTTACGGGATATATCACAGAGGGACAGATCGTTCTGGACAGGGGATTGGATCAGACCGGTGTTTATCCGCCGATCTCGGTGCTGCCGTCACTTTCACGTCTGATGAAAGACGGAATAGGCGAGGGCTACACACGTTCCGATCATGCTGATGTGTCCAATCAGCTTTTTGCCTGCTATGCGAAAGTTATGGATGCGCGTGCGCTTGCTTCGGTAATAGGTGAAGATGAACTGTCCGAACTTGACAAGTCATATATGAATTTCGGAAAGATGTTTGAGAAGTATTTTATTACCCAGCGTCCCGATGAGAACCGTTCAATTGATGAAACTCTTGATCTGGGCTGGAAGCTGCTTTCTCTGCTTCCTAAAGCTGCTCTTGATCGTGTAAATGAAAAACTTCTTGAAGAAAAATATGATCCCCACGCTGCGGAACTGTTTGAATAAGATATGATCCTATGAAAGGAGGCGTTATGTGTGGCTGAACAGGTGTTTCCTACAAAAGGTAATCTGCTTAATGCCCAGAAGTCGCTTGCACTTGCAAAGGTCGGTTACGAACTTCTGGATAAAAAGAGAAATATTCTTGTAAGAGAGCTTATGTCTCTTGTGGATAAGGCTAAAGCTATGCGAGGAACTATAGAAGAAACTTACCGAAGAGCCTATTCTGCCTTACAGATCGCCAATATTTCACAGGGAGTGATCGAAAATATTGCTTATGCGGTTCCGGAGGAAAATTCACTTACTCTTTCAAGCCGGAGCGTAATGGGCTGTGAGCTTCCGAAAATATCCATAGAAGAACAGAAGCCGATCCTTAATTACGGATTGCAGTATACTGATTCAAACGTTGATATGGCATATATCTGTTTTGAAAAGGCAAAATATATGTCAGTTACCCTTGCAGAAGTAGAAAACAGCATATACAGGCTGACAAATTCCATACGCAAGACCCAGACAAGGGCAAATGCTTTGCAGAATATAGTTATTCCGCGATATGAGGGGATAGTTAAATTTATTACAAACAGTCTTGAAGAAAAAGAACGTGAAGAATTTTCACGCATGAAGGTCATAAAAGCGCAAAAGCTGACCAAAAAGAAGTATGTTGTAAAGAAAAGATCAAGAATATAATATGTAAGGGGCGAATACTTTACGCCCCATTTTTTATGATAAACGTATGTTGTCAACTTCTTTTCTGGCTATTTCTGCATTTTCCTCATGCGCATTGACTACGCTTCCGTCTGGCAGAGTTATATTATCTGTTATGATGTTTGTATAATATTTTCCGTTTATCTGCTGAGGGTTGTTTACGTCAATCTGAGCGTAATTCCCATGCTTTATAAGATTTTTGTACATGATTTTCACCCTGCCTTTCGGTCAAAGATAACTTTTAAGGTTATCTATATAGTGTTGTTCCTTGGAAAGCATATCCTTAGCTTCCTGTATCAGTTCAGGCTCCGCAGTGACTGAACGGTTCAAGGCTTTGTTTATTTTAATAACGCCCATATTTGTCCCTTGGATCAGCATTTCTGCAATATGCTGCGTAGAGTTGTCTCTTGCGCAATTCATTGTAATACCCATTGACATCATAGCTTTTGCCATTTTTGAAACAGGCTTAGGAGTCATATTTCGCGCTTTCATCTGGTTTGTAAGCATATTGGTCTGACTGCTGTAATTTGAAAGCTGCATTCTCAGCTCACCGCGTAGCTTTGTATCGTGTACCTTGGGAAATATTTTCTTTATTGAACCTGTCCCGACTTCAGCATTCTGATAAAGTGCATTATAAAGCTTGCTTTGATCTGCCATATATTTCATTCCTTTCCTGAAAATCAAGCAGCGCTGCAAAAGACCGCAGATATTATACGATCTTTTTGCGGCGCTGCCTGATATTATTATTGCTTGGTCAATAAAATTTATTTGAGGGATTTATATTGAAATTTTCACGGAAATACTGTATAATATGATAAGAACATTTGAAAGGGAATGAACTCAATGTCTGAAAGATTTATTTCAAACAAAAAGGAAAATTTTGCCGAAAGATGTGCAAAAGGGATAGGGTATTGGTTTCTCGGAAATTTCATGTGCTTTTTTATCTGTACAGCTACAGCTATAATAATGAGACAGCTTCTGATATTCAGGATGTTTATTGCATTATGTACCCTTATTATAACCATGGGGCTATATTTTAACTGGGCACATTATGCCGCAAAGCGCGATAAAAATGTTGTAAAATTCCATAACTCTGAATATGACAAGTATATGCCCGTTAAAATGGCAGTAACAGCGCCCATTTTCAGCTATATTATGCTGATATGTCTGTATTTAAGCAAGCTGAACGTCCTGCCGGATATTTTTAATTATTATCTTATGTTAAATATGTGGCTGCGTCCTTTTGTGACTATGTTTACGGGAAACATAACCATAACATCAGTTTCATGGCTTGGAATGGCAGGTATTACGCTGCTTGTGCTTATACAGCCGGCAACTATAGTAATTACTTATGTTCTGACGTATAACGACGTGGACATCAAAAAGATAGTTTTCTATAAAAAATAAGTAGTTGCTGTCATACAAGCTGTTTTTCTCTCATAGTATACAATAAAACAAGCTGTTGGAGGAATACTATGAGAAGAATAAAATGGAACGTAGCGTTTGTAATTCTTACATTTCTTGCCTGTGTCGGCGTTATATGCTATGCGGCTGTGCAGCTCGACGAAGTGGTAACGGTCGATAACGTCATTGAAGAAGATGATTATGTTATAGTGCTCGATGCAGGACATGGGGGAATAGACGGCGGCTGTTCCACTGCGGACGGAAAGACTGAAAAGGGTATTAATCTGAATATCCTGCTTTCGGTAAGGGATATGAGCAAGCTGTTCGGATACGATGTGGAGGTTACCCGTGACAGGGATATGTCTATCCATGACAAAGGCGTAACAGGTATCAGAAATCAAAAGATATCAGATATGGAAAACAGGCTGGAAATTTTTAATAAATATCCTAACGCCGTATGTGTTTCCATTCATCAGAATAATTTTGAAGATCCTGTTTATCATGGCGCGCAGATGTTCTACAGTGACGTCAATCCGGCAAGTGAAGATCTGGCATATATCATGCAGCAGAAATTTGTTGCAAATCTTCAGCCGGATAATCAGCGTGAGATCAAGCTCTGCGGCGATGAACTGTATCTTTGTTACTATTGCAGCAATCCTACGGTAATGATAGAGTGCGGATTTCTTTCAAATCCGGAGGAAGCTGCCAAACTGACGGATAAGGAATATCAGAAAAAAGTAGCGTTCACTGTATTTTCCGGAATAAACGAATTTACGGAAGCGTAAAATTAAGGAGTAAAAAATGGCAGGGAAGTTGAAAACAGTCTACATATGCAGTCAGTGCGGTTATGAAAGTCCGAAATGGAACGGTAAATGTCCGTCATGCGGCGAATGGAATACTTTTGAAGAGGATATTATTGATACATCTCCCTCAAAAAATTCTCTGGGGAAAGCAGCGTCTTCCGTAAAAGTGATAGATCTTTCCTCGGATATAAAGACGCTTTCCGGCATAGACGCTGAAGATGATATTCGCTATTCTACCGGTATAAACGAACTTAACCGCGTGCTCGGCGGAGGATTGGTCAAGGGTTCCCTTGTGCTTCTTGGCGGAGAACCCGGCATAGGAAAATCTACTATACTGCTCCAGATATGCAAATATCTTGGCGAAGAACATACCATACTTTATATTTCAGGTGAGGAAAGTATTCGTCAGATAAAGATACGCGCTCAGAGATTAGGTGTTGATACTGAAAATCTTTCACTTCTTTCCACAAATGACGCAAGAGCTGCCGCTGATACGATCTCATCATATAAACCGGATATTGCTATTATTGACTCAATACAGACAATGTCGCTGAACGAGATAAATTCCAGCGCAGGAAGCATTTCTCAGGTAAGAGAATGTACCAATCTTTTTATGCGCACGGCAAAATCCGAGGAGATACCTATTTTTATCGTCGGTCATGTAAATAAGGACGGCGCTATAGCAGGACCTAAGGTAATGGAACACATTGTGGATACGGTCCTTTATTTTGAGGGCGAACGTCACCTCAGCTACAGGATATTGCGCGCTGTAAAGAATCGTTACGGTTCTACGAATGAGATAGGCGTTTTTGAAATGAGTGACAATGGTCTTGAAGAAGTTGAAAATCCGTCGCTCATGCTACTGAACGGACGTCCTACCGGCATTTCCGGAACGTGCGTTGCCTGCATAATGGAAGGAAGCCGTCCAATACTTGCAGAAGTACAGGCGCTTGTTACAAAAAGCACTTTTTCAGCTCCGAAACGGACCGCTACAGGCTTTGATTATAACAGACTTGCCATAATAATTGCCGTTCTTGAAAAACGTATGGGAATGTTTTTCGGAACGCTTGATGTTTACCTTAACATAGTAGGCGGATTTCGTCTTGATGAGCCTGCCGGTGATCTGCCTGTGGCTCTTGCGGCGTACAGCGGATATTTTGATATTCCCATAAGTGAAAAGCTGATCGCTTTCGGAGAGATAGGTCTGGGCGGGGAAGTGCGGAATACTTCCAACATTCCTCAAAGGATACAGGAAGCACAAAGGCTTGGCTTTACAGAATGTATAATTCCCAAGCAGGCTCTCAGAAATATAGATCCAAGCAGATATAATATGCACATTTACGGAGTTTCCAACCTGAAACAGGCGTTTGCCGTAATAAAAAAGGAAAGCGTAAAATCAGAATAACAAAATTTGCCGGTGCTTTTTGCAAAGTGCCGGCATTTAAATATTATACCGAAAAAATGAATGCTTTTTCAAAATACTGGAAATATATACTGATTTAGTTGACTTATTCCGATCGTTATGTTATTATTTTAATATGTCTTGTAATTCGCTGTTTATGGGGAATACATTTTTAATAAAAAGATATATAATTGTCATTGAGGTGATAATAATGGATCAGGTCAAAATTGGAAAATTTATAGCTGAACTTCGCAAACGGGAAGGATTTACTCAGGAGGCTCTCGGTGAAAAAATAGGAGTGACCAACAAAACTATATCCCGTTGGGAAAACGGAAACTATATGCCGGATATTGATATGTTTCAAATTCTTGGAGAAGTTTTCCATGTAAGCATTAATGAACTGCTCACCGGACAGTTCCTCAGTGACGAAGATTTTAAAAAGGAGTCTGACAAAAATATTGTGGATATTTCAAAAGAAAGTGTTTTTTCCTACAAAGAAAAAATTTTATTCTGGAAAAGGAAATGGTTAAAGGAACATATTGCCTTGATCGTATTGCTGTCAGTTTTATATATTACAGTTTGTATATATTCATATATAATAAAATTAGATATTATGATATTAATTTTACCAATTGCAGGACTTGCCGTTTATATCTGGCTGAGAAACAAAATGGCAGCATATGCCGAATACAAGACATACATTAATAAATAGATTTTTTTAAGGACGGTCATACCGTCCTTTTTGTTTATTGACCCAAGCTAAAATTTGACAAATTTTTAACTTGATGTTATAATATTTTAGTAATTCTCATGCACTGATAAATTCTGTTATGTTATGATTTCGGAATAAAAGAAAGGGCAAAACTGCTATGATAAGAGAAATTTCGGAAAACGATCTTGACGGTCTTTTGAAATTATACACACAACTCCATAATAATCCTTTTCCCGACAAGGAAAGCAGGATAATTTCCGTATGGAAAGATATCATTAATGATAAAAACCATCATATAATTGTTATGGAAGAAAATGGTATGATAGTTTCTTCCTGTGTATGTGTGATAATTCCCAATCTTACGCATGAGCAGCGTCCTTATGCTCTTATTGAAAATGTTATCACAGATATTGAACATCGGAAAAAAGGATATGCAACGGCTTGTCTTAATTTTGCAAAAGAGCTTGCTTTGCAGGAAAATTGTTATAAAATTATGCTTATGACAGGCTCAAAGCAGGAAAGCACTTTAAAATTTTACGAAAATGCAGGATACAACAAAAACGATAAAACAGCTTTTATTCAATGGCTTTAATGGAGGTCAGCTTTATGAAATTTACAATTCACGACAATATGCTTAAAACCGAGGATTTTATACGGCTTTTTTCGGGTGCGGGCTGGGGAGAGATCCCATACGATCAGGCGGAAATATCTATTAAAAACAGTTATGCTTCCTTTTCGGCGGAATGTGACGGCAAGATAATAGGAATGGTCCGTCTGCTTGGCGACGGGGGAATGGCTTTCTTTCTGAAAGACTTTGTTATTTCTCCGGAATATCAGGGACATGGCATTGGAACAGCTTTGCTCAGGCACGCTGAGGAATACATAAGTTCACGTCTCAAAAAAGGCTGGCAGGGATATTTGCAGCTCGTCAGCGCAAAAGGGAAAGAGGGTTTTTACCTAAAGTCAGGTTATGTGCTTCACCCTCACGAACACAGCGGTGCGGGAATGTCGAAATGGATAGATGGAGAAAAAATATTCTGAAAATTTTATAAGGAAGTGTTTTAAATGAATCTTTACACGCAGAAATACAATGAAGAAGAAATGATGCAGATATTGGGTCAGCTTCTGACCGCAGGGGAAAGCATAAAAACGGCACTTTACTGTGTTTATAAACAAACCGGTTTTTTTGCTTCAAACCGTAATATTATTGCAGGATATGTTGCTCTGACGGACAATGATCGTCTTATCGGCATGAAGTTCGGGACATTCGGCTCTGAAACGGTTTCTCAATACATGGAATATGCAAAGAAAATAACGATTAAAAATTATCCTTTCGGTCAGAAAGTTGTACATATGATCTTTGATGACGGCAAAAAACAAGAAGTAAAAATCCAGTTAGTTCCTAAAGTAGTCGGCTCAAAATTTCCCGAACAGCAGAAAAATTTTGATATTTTTATGGACGAATTAAATTCAAAGATCAATTTGCTTGAGCAATGAGGTGTTATATATGAATAAATTGAAAATCGCCCTTTTGCAGATCTCTCCATGTGGGTCAATTGAAAAAAATCTGCAAAAGGGGATAGAATAACTGCCGTAAAGCCAAAGAGATCAATGCAGATATTGCGCTGTTTCCCGAAATGTGGAGCATCGGCTATGACATTTACGAGCGTCCTGCTTATGAATGGAAAAAAGATGCGATCTCCATTGACAGTGATTTTATAACGTCTTTCGGTAAGCTTGCAAAAGAACTGAATATGGCAATTGGAATTACTTTGCTTGAAGAATTTAAAAATGCACCGAGAAATTCTCTTGTTCTTTTTGACAGGTTCGGAGAGCAAAAATTTGTTTATGCAAAGGTCCATACTTGTGATTTTTCAGCGGAAAAAGATATTACTTCCGGTGAAGAATTTTTTGTTTCTGAAATTGACACTGTTTCATGTGGAACAATGAAAATCGGGGCTATGATATGCTTTGACAGGGAATTTCCAGAAAGTGCAAGGATACTTATGTTAAAAGGCGCAGAGGTTATCCTTGCGCCGAACGCTTGTCCTATGGAGATCAACCGTTTGTCAGCACTAAGAGCCAGAGCGTATGAAAATATGCTTGCGATCGCAACTTGTAACTATCCGGAAAGTGTTCCTGACTGCAACGGACATTCAACTGTCTTTGACGGCGTAGCATGGCTGCGTGATGAACCCGGCTCGCGTGATATGTGTATACTGGAAGCGACAAGTGAAGAAGGAATCTATTCAGCTGAAATTGATCTTGATTTATTGCGTAAATATCGTGCGGACGAAGTTATGGGAAATGCTTTCAGACGTCCGGAAAAATATCATATGCTTATTGAATAAACAATTTGCATTGAATTGCTAATTATTTAAGGAGGATAATTATGTAATGAAACGAAAAGAGATACTTGCAGAATATTTCAATAATGAGCGTAACATATTGGAATATGATGTCTGTCAGCTTCAGCAGCGTTTAAGGTATCGTAAAGTTGATGCAGTTGATTGTCTGGAGCTTTCGCTTGCTTTGGAACGCCTTAACGCCTTTGAAGAGTTTGTTAAGTCGGTGAGCGCTATACTAAGAATGGGACTGCCGGAGGAAATTGCTTCTGAAAACGATTCTGAAATTCTTTTCTAATTTCGCAAAATAAAAGAGCAACAGAAATTTATCAAGGCTTCAAGCCTATTTTTTTGCCCTTTTTTAAATATGATCAATACTCTTTTCCTTTCTTTGCGTGATTGTAGCCTAAATCAGATAAAGAGGGTTGTCAAGGGGAGTGTCTGTAAATTCTTTTTGAAGTTTGCTTGCAAAGTTCAAAAAAAATTTATAGATACCCCTTGATAGCCCTCTTAAGCTGATTTATAATCTGCAGCGCAAAGAAAAGGAAAGTTTAATTATACTATTCTAATCTAAATTTAATTCGTTATGTTTTCCAGTTCTTACAAGAGATAATACAAGTGTTTTATTAACAACGCGATAAATTAATAACCAATCAGGTTGAATATGACATTCTCTATGTCCTGACCATTTACCTTTAAGTGGGTGATCTAAATATATTTCTGGTAGTTGTTCACCGTCTTGTAATATTGTAACTACATTATCAAGTAAATTTAAGTCTAAACCTCTTTTTTTGGCTCGTTTGTAGTCATGTTTAAATGCGGAAGTTAATTCCAATTCATATTTATGTTCACTCATCTTCATCTCCCTTATCTAAATCTTCCATAACTTCCTTAAAGTTTTTATAGCGTTTTTTTGAAAATCCATTAGCTATCATATCACTTTCAAAACGAGCTAATGTATTATCATCAGCAAAAAAGAGTAAAAAATCTTCTAACTGATTTTCTGTAAGTTTATCAAAAACTGTCGAAGCATAATCTCTAACGTTCATATATGATTTCCTTTCTTAAAGTATTTCAATAACAGTATATCATTTAAATATATAAATTGTCAAGTATTTTTATATACAAAATTAATATATTATTTTTTTATACTTTCTATATGTTTTTGCTTTTCTTCTTTAGAAACTTGTGTTAATGGAAACAAGATATTATATAACTCATCAATTTTTTGCTTGCTATAAATAATATCCCTGTTTTTTAATTCGTTTCTTAATGTATTTAATAATCTATTTCTCTGTATTATAATATATTCTTCACAATTTTGAGGTACTTTTTTTAACTCACACCTTTCGCTAAATATGATATATGATTTGAATTGTTCTTTAGATATTTTTAAAAAGTTTGATAATGCGTTTATATGTGTTCTATTTTGCATTATAGGATTATAAAATTGATACTTTTGTTTGTTTTTTAAACATTGTGTCCACTTTGTATTATTTTCGCTCCCGAATATCCAGCCACTATAATTTTTACTTTCAAATACATATATACCCTTTTCATGTAATAGTAATATATCTATTTCAGATGTCTTTCCTTTATATGGTACATAAATATTACATAATATTTTTAAATATCCGGATAGATTATCATTTCCAAGTGCATATTTTGTTAAATATTCACCATATTGTCCATCATTTTGATAGTTAAATATTTTTTCAAGTAATCCGGGTTCTTCGCCTATAAACCATTCAAAAAATCCCATTAAACATTATTCTCCTTTAAATTCCTTAATTTTTTCTTCTCTTTTGTTAATCCCAGTACATAATCTGCTGAAATATTGTAAAATAAGCATAGTTTTATAATGCAGTCTATTCTCATGTCCCTTTTACAGTTTTCCCAGTGTCCTACTGTGGCGTCCGACACTCTGCATATGGTTGCTATGTCTTGTTGTTTAAGATCGTGATCTATCCTTAAATCTCTGAAAATTTGTCTATAATCCATAGTTTTCAATCTCCTTTTTTATATTTTACTACAAAATGTAGAAAAATTGTTGACATACTACTATTAGTAGTGATATAATATTATCATAAATCCTACTATTTGTAGTTTTAAGGAAAGGAGTTATTTACTTTATGGATTATACATCAGTAATAGACGCACTTGTAAACGGCTTCAAGGATATAGTAGCAAACTGTGTAAATATTGCAGCCAGTATTATACCAATAGGTTTGGGTATTATTGGCTTATCAAAAGTTTTTTCTGTTGCAAAATCATTTTTTAATAAGACTGTAGGCGATTCTGATTCATCTTATTATAATTTTGAGACAAATTTTGAAGGTTGGGCAGCCGAAAATGATCTTGATATATATGCTGATTATGATTATGACATAGATTCTTGATGTATATAACAGTTTTTATGCTGATTATATAAAAATTTTAAAGAAAGGAGCGTTGAACCATGGTAGGCACGATAATAGGCGTCAAGCCTGTAGACTTCACTGTTAAAGAGACAGGGGAAGTAATACAGGGAAATAGACTGTATGTGATAGCGGAAGATATTGATTGTTTTGGGAAGTCCTGTTCGGATATCTGGGTAGGCTCTGGAACACCACTTGAAAAGAAGCTGAAAAATGAACTATCCGATCCTGAAAATCTTATAGGAATGGAAGTAGAGTTCAGTTTCAAGGCAAACAGTAAGAAGGTAGCGCAGTTTGACGTAATAAAGAAGGCGGAATGATATGGACGTAACAGAAACGACAATAGACAGCGAGTATATCAATGAAGCAATGACGGAAGCCGTTCAGACGGAAGCGCCTGCATATATATCAGATATTTTAACTTTTGGTTCTGAAATATCAGTTAATTCAAATGATCTGGTACAATATGCTCATTCCGGAGAGATATTGCAATATGTGAATATCGGCATACTTGGTATAATTATAGGTTTGCTGATAATAGGACAGATAAGAAAGTAGGGAAGTACATGGAGCTTTCCGGAGTAACTGAAACCATTGTACATAATTCATTGTTGATATGTTTTGTAGGAATGGGAGTAGGTGCTTTTATAGGTGTTTTTTGCCGTTGTATTATGGCGGTAATTGGCATATTTGAAAAAATCACAAAAGTATGAAAGGAGTTTTTTGCATGTCAAATGTAAAAGAAAAAGCGAAGAACGCAGTAACAGCCATTAAGGCTAAAGCGCTTCCGGTAGTCTGTGCAGTTGCAACAGCAGTACCGACAATGATTATTACGGCTTCGGCAGAAGCAGGACCAAGCGGAGTTGATTACTCTACAGTAACTGAATCGCTGACAACAGGATTCAAGGATATAGTTACACAGTGTGTTACTGTTGCCGTTGCGATAATTCCTATCGGTCTGGGTATAATCGGACTTGGCAAAGTCTTTACTGTTGCTAAAAGGTTCTTCAGTAAGGCTACAAGTTAACACCGTTTGTGCAGATAAGGACATAAACGCTGAGGACAGAAGAAAGTTATTTCTTCTGTCCTATTCTTTTAGGCGGTGATTAATTGAAAGAATTTGTAATAGGCTTTCTGCTTGGTTTTATTATAAGACGAAGCGGATCAGCCTTGAAAAGGTGGCGTAATAGGGAATGATCTCATTATGGAGCGGAACACCGGGAAGCGGTAAAAGTCTACATTGTGCCCATGAAGTCCGGGAAGATCTGAGATTTAATAAATATGTAATATCTACCTGTTATATAGATACGACATATTGTTTTATGAATCCTTTACAGGAGCTTATATTCCGTATATCAAAAGGGAAGTGGCATTTGTACAACGATGATCCCAGAGAAAAGAACTTTTATTACATTCCTATTGAAGAGATAACACCGAAGTATCTTTATGATTTTGCCGCAAAACATCACGTTTTTGGTAAGGAACATCAGACTACACTTATACTTGATGAATGTGTGGCTATATTTTCTCCGACTGTATTGTCTGAAAATATAAAGCGTTGGAACGAGTGGGACGAGTTTTTCCGCAAGCATAGACATCTCGGATATAATGTTATCATAATACCGCAGAGTAAACGATTGATCAGTAGAAAGGTAATTGAGTACTGCGAGTTTGAAGTAAAGCACTATAACCGCAAACATCATGGAAACTTTGGTTGGATTTTATCTCTTATTATTGGCGGATTGTTTAGCTATTCTGTTTGTTGGCGAGGTGTTAAGGGAAAACCGCTTGAACAGCATTTCTTTACATATAACAACCTTTATGGCTCGATGTATAACAGTTACTCAATGTTTAATGAAACATTACTGCCATATAAGCAAGCATATGAACAGGCTGAAAAGAAAAAAGCTATTCAGCAGCTTGTTAATGTTCTTTCCGGAGAGCTCCGGAGGAGAGAATCCGAGGAACGTAAGTTCCTTATGTCTGAGCTTGTCATACTTCTGAACGAGAGGAGGAAACAACTTGAAGCTGCTTTGTAAAAAGATAATTGCTTTAATTGTAATAGCTTTTATAGTTATACGAACTGTTTTATTCAGTAGCTTAACCTGTTACTGCTGAAGCTGTCGAAGCTCTTATAGAGGCTATTTTACTTTCTACCGGAGTAGTTACTTCTAATCAGCTTGATTCATTGGGTTTTTACGATAAGCAGTCATTACTTGTTGATAATGTTCACAATGGTACTATATCAGGTAGTGATTTTTATAGTATGATTGTTGATCCAGTAGGATTTTCTGGTGGAAAACTTATGCAATATATGTCTTCCGGTGACGCTCAGGCATCTACTGTAGTAGCTGCTGTGGCTGTTGCTTCATGGTTTAAGGATTATTTTTCTTCATATGACGTTTTGCGTGATTCTCTCGTTTCTCTTTATTCTATTAATACTGATCTTAAAGGTTATGGCGCTTTGTATATTCAGCGTAGTCCTTGTTCTTTTCATTCAGGTTTTTACGACTATTCTTATAATTATTGCGATTATATACTTCTTCATTCTGTTTCTTCTTCTAATCTTGTCCCTTATATGGGCGCTCTTGCTAATCGCACTTATATTACAGTAATCGTTTGTGGATATGATAATTCTTCGAAAGAGGTTACTCGTAATTGGCAAAAAACTCATGTAGGATATGATGGAAGTATTAATCCCGGTTCTTATCCTGAGTGTATAGGCTTGTATGGTGATGTTTGTAATGCTGACGGCTCTCCGTCTGATGTAGGGCAAGATGATTCTACTGATGTGTATCCTGATGAAACTTATAATGTTGGTGAGCTTCCGGACGGTACACAGGTTTCTATTAATGATCTTTTGGGAACTGATGGAACTATAGATGGAGATATAGTTGATCTTTATCTTGATTTATTTGATGAAGAAGCTGTTAATGATCTTATAGATCGTCTTATTGATGCTTTAGATCGTGTTGGTTCTGTAACAGATAGTTCAGACCTTGTAGATAGTGTAATAGATGATGTTGGGGATGTTCCTTTAGAACTTGAGGGTTTAGACGGGCTTATGGTTCCTACTTCTGTTGCTCATGTATTTCCTTTTTGTTTGCCTTGGGATTTTGTTCAGGGTATGTATTTATTTAAAGCTGATCCAGAAGTTCCGAAGTTTTCTTTTAATATAGAAGTACCTTCGTTTTTAGGTGTTCCTGAACAACATTGGAATATTGATATTGATTTCTCTCAGTTTGAAACGCTTGCTAAAATTACTCGTTGGGGCTTTATGGTACTTTTTGTATATACTTTAATATTGCTCACTGGAAAGATAGTAAAAGGAGCTGGTGCGTAATGGATGTTCTTAACTGGGTCAATGAAATTTTTCATAACTTTTGGGATGTTCTTATTTCTGTTTTGCCTAAGTGTCCTTTATATTACTTTGAATCTATTCCCGAAGTGAAGAAGTATATGGGTTATGTTAATTGGTTCATACCTGTTGAATCAATGATAACAATAGCTACTGGTTGGCTTAGCTGCATACTTGTTTATTATGTTTTTCAAGTAGTTTTAAGGTGGATCAAGGTAATAGAGTAAGAGCGTGAGAAGCCGGAGCGCAGCGGAGGAGAGGCTCGCGCTTCTTACTCTATTACCAATTAAATTAAATGAAAGGAAGTGAAAAACAATGGAAAAGTTTTTTGCATTTTTTGAATACCTTCATAATGTTTTTTATGGGGATAATTGGTTTATTTCTTGGGGAATAGTTATAGGTATTATTATCTTGGCTATTGGGCTTTATATTCCTGATTTTTTAAGGTCTTTAAAATCTGCTAAATTAAGGAAAAATAAATGATTTTTTTTAAAAAACAGGGCGCATGCGCCCTGTAACCCCCCGTGACTAATAGGGGGGTACTATTTACAGTCCTTTCCTTTGGGAACGGCTATTTTAAACGGTTTGGCGGTGTTTTCTTTTGGACGAAAAAAATATCATTCTTTTTGACTGGTTTGCTTTTAGCTCTCCGGCGCATAGTCCTCTTTCAGTGATTCAGTTTTTAGGCTTGGAAGAGCTTCATTTCTTTGAAACTTATGGCAATAGGCATTATGCTTCATGCCTTTTATGCGGTTCTATTTCTATATTCTATAACGGTAAAGTTAATGAAGGTGTTTATGTTGATATGTCCGGTGACGGTTGCAGAGAGTTTGAGGAATACGGTACAAAGTCTTTTATAGATGTTTTCCGTGATATAGTTGATGAACCTGATCTATATCATATAACGCGTCTTGATGTTGCTTTCGATTGTTTTGATACAACAGTTTTGAATATTGATAAGCTGAAAAAGGAGACGGAAGCATTGAACTTCGTTTCAAAGTTCAGTGATCCGGTTATTGAATACGGTGTTCGATCCAAGAGTTTAACTATTTATTACGGCTCACGCAGTAGCGAAGTATATATGCGCTGTTATAACAAGGCAAAGGAACGACAGCGCGAAGATGTTGATTACTGGGTCCGTTGGGAGCTTGTTCTTAAAAATGATAGAGCATACAGCTTTATTTCACAATATATGAACGGGGAAGATATCGGTACTTTGTTTTATGGTGTAATCAATAATTACATACGTTTTATAGTTCCTGATAAAAATCAAACGAATATATCACGCTTGAAGGTTGCTAAATGGTGGCTTAATTTTGTTCAGACCGTTGAAAAAATTCGCGTATATACTCCGAAGAAAACAGCATATAACTTATTACGTTGTGAAGGCTTTGCTTATAGGCAGGCAGGGAATGCCGTTTCTGCGCTTATAGATATTAAAGGTGTAACAGGTTTTGTAAGCGAATTAAATAAAAATCGTCCAGTCCGTTCCATTAAGTATCAATCGTTGATTGATATGAATGGTACTTCTGATGATGGCATACTTAACTTTTTGAAGGAGCATGATTTGAAGAATGCGATTGAAAGAGAAGATACTGCTTGTTGAGTATATTCAGAACAATCATGATTTCTATGAAAATGATGTTATAAAGCTGAAACAGCAGTTACGTTACCGGAACATCGATGTTAACGAATGCGTGGAGCTTTCGCTTGCGATTGAGCGCTTACAGTCTTTCGAGAAGTTCTCAAAAGATATAATTAACTTGCTTCATTTGACTTCTTCGTAGTAATAACAACTTTTGTTTAAGTTTAACAATAAATGAGTATTCATCGTGGATCTGTTGATGTTGTTTTTTTTGTGCAATCTTAACAAAAATATATTTTTTTGAGGATCTGTTGACTTGTATTTTTTGTACGTTTTTTACAGAAAAACGCGAAAATAAGTGAGTATATTACGAGGATCTATCGTTTATCGTTTCCGGGCGCACTAAATCAGTTCAGATTATGTGCGCTCGAGGGCGGTTATACCGTTCTAATTTCGCAAAATATCGTGTTTAACGCAATAGCGGCGTATGAGCTATTGCGTTAAACAACTTATTTTGCGACTGTACGGCGCACGCCGCCGACAGGTAATTAGCGGCAGTACGGAGCGCGGAAGTGGCGCATTGCTTGGTGAGCCACACGGCAGGTTAACGTTTATTAGTCCGGTAGCTGATGTCCCCCCTCTGGGGGGCGGAGGGGGGGTCTCTCGTTAGTCCGCAGGCATGAGAGACTTCCTTTACTTGACAATATATCATATCTCTGTATTTCAGAAATGAGGTTAACGGTAAAACATTTCGGTTACGACGGAAAAGATATCTACAAGCTGACATACTTCCGGCATGGTAATTCCTCTTCGGGAGGTTTTATCCGTAATGATGATGAGCAGTCCGATAAGGCTTCATCAAATCTCTATCGCGCGAAAGGCATGATTAGAGAATACGCGTTGTGCAATCCATGGGAATGGTTCGTTACGCTGACCCTTGACGAAAAACTACAAGATAGGTATAATTTAAGTGGGTATATCCATGACCTTGGGAACTGGATAGGTAACTACAACAGGAAATACGGCGTAAAGCTGAAATATCTGTTGATACCAGAACAGCATAAGAACGGGGCTTGGCATATGCATGGCTTGTTTCATGACGTCGCGCCCGGGTCGATAGTCAGGAACGAACATGGTTATTATGACATTCCATACTACCGTAACAGGTTCGGGTATATATCCCTTTCATCAATCCGTGACGGATTGAAAACAGCTACTTACATAACGAAATATGTGACGAAGTCCACTGGAGGCGGAGTAAACAAAAATGAACATATGTTCTACCATTCCGCAGGGCTTGAAAAGGCTTACGAGTGCGGAGAATACACCGTCGGGGCTATTCCGGAGGGCGTTTTCACTAACGACTATGTAGGTATTGAGTGGCTGAACAGTGAGGACGAGCTTTTTCAGCGTCTCACACAAATATGAACGCGAGTTTACATTTTGAGGAATGTTAAGAGGAGGTGAGAAAACGCGTAGCAAATGGATAGACAATGGAACGTTGTCAGTTGTACTCAACGCCTTAACTCCTGAAAACCGCTTAGCCTGTTATGTATCATATGCAACAGGTCTGCGTATCGGGGACGTACTTAACCTAAAGGTTAATGACGTGATGAAAGGCGACTTCACGATAAAAGAGGAAAAAACTGGAAAGCGAAAGAGGGTACACCTTGGCGCAGGCTTGCAGTCTGATTTATTGGCGATAGCCGGACGGGTTTATGTGTTTGAGCATAGGACGGATTGGAAACGCCATAGAACGCGACAAGCCGTGTTTAAGGATATCAGACGAGCCGCGAAGCTATTACGCATTAGTGGTGTATCTCCGCATACTATGCGCAAGGCGTATGCTGTGAACCGCTATAGACAGTTCGGAGGCAATATTCGCATAGTTCAGCGATTATTAAATCACTCCTCGGAAGCAGTCACATACATATATGCGCTATCTGACGCGCTCGAACGCAAGCAGAAAAAGGAACGGCGTTAGCCGTTCCTTTTCTTTCCCTTATTCAGCAATTAGGCAATAACGGCATGAGCCGGGCTAATGTAGTGGTGAACAATTTAATTGCGCGCGATCCTGACGGCATACATTTTCAGATAATTTTCACGCAGTTTTCACAAAGCTATCACGTTTATATGCAATAATGCAGATATCAGCTATACGGACATATGGCGGCAATGAGTTACGGCGCGTTTCAGCGCCGGGCAACCTTGCCGCCGTTGTTCTATCAGGTAGCGAACAACACGAAAGGAGAAACAGAGAACCAGTGTGTGCGAGCCAAGCGCGCCGCGTGGGCGCGAAGTGCGCCGATAATTTCGCAAAATAAAAGTTTTGTGAAATTAGAAAAGGGTTTCAATTACCTGTAGTCGATTCCATATACCAATTAGTCAAAGATAAGCAGTTTAAGGCATTTAGTATAGTTGTTTTAGTAATTGTGGGATTTTTCTTGTAATAAACAATAGATTGCTTTAATGCAAATAAATAAGTAATTTTCATAAATAAAAATTTCTCATGCTAAAAATTTATTTATAAATGAGCTGATATTTCATGTTATTTTTCATTATAACAATAGATAAAAACAGATAACTTATACTGACACATAAAAAATTTGTTGCAATTACTTTTATGATATGATATACTTTAATTAAAATTTTTATTTAGGAGAAAATTATGTCTAAAATATTAATAATTGACGATGACCTTCACATCGGAAATCTTCTGGAGGAAACCCTTACCGCCGAAGGATATTCCGTTTCCCGTGCATATTCGGGAACGGAAGCTATGCTAATATTGTCAAATAATAAGCCTGATCTGATACTGCTTGATCTAATGCTTCCCGGACTCAGCGGCGAGGAACTTCTGCCGCAGATAAAGGATATTCCTGTAATTGTTGTCAGCGCAAAAATTGACCCGTCAAATAAGGTGGAACTTCTCCTCGGCGGCGCTGCGGATTATGTTACCAAGCCGTTTGATATGCAGGAGCTTCTTGCAAGAATTACCGTTCAGTTACGAAAACAAAACAGTTCTCCGGACAGGAATATCCTTTCTTACGGAGAAATTTCCCTTGATACCGACACGCATATCGTTACCGTTGATAATACCGAAATTCACCTTACACGGACGGAATTTGCCATTTTGAAATTACTTATGCAAAATCCGGATCGTGTCGTTGCCAAGCTGACTATCCTTGACAAAATAAGCCTTGACACTCCCGACTGTACCGAAAGTTCTTTAAAAATACATATCAGCAATCTGAGAAAAAAACTTCGCTCTGTAAATGACAAGGATTACATTGAAGCAGTCTGGGGCATAGGTTTCAAAATGCAAAAATCTTAACTGTATCTTTACTGTTACCTTAACCGATTTCTTTACATTTTTATGCTATACTGTTTTCAGAAAAACAAAAGGAGGTCTTTCATTTGGATTATGTTCTGAAAACAAATAATATCTGCAAATATTACCGTAATTTTAAGGCTTTGAACGGTCTTACAATGAATGTTCCAAAGGGTTCGATCTATGGATTTGTAGGAAAAAACGGCGCAGGCAAAACAACTCTTATCCGTCTTATATGCGGTTTGCAGCTCCCGACGAGCGGAGACTTTGAGCTTTACGGCATTAAAAATTCAAACAAGAATATCTCCCGTTCACGCCGAAGAATGGGCGCGGTTGTCGAAACTCCGTCAATTTATCTGGATATGACCGCCGTTGAAAATCTGAAACAGCAGTACCGCATTTTAGGAATGCCCAGTTTTGACGGTATAGACGAGATACTGAAACTTGTGGGACTTGAAAACACAGGCAAAAAGAAAGCAAAGAATTTTTCTCTCGGTATGCGTCAGCGTCTGGGAATTGCAGTCGCTCTTTGCGGAAACCCTGATTTTCTTGTTCTGGACGAGCCTGTAAACGGTCTTGATCCGCAGGGAATTATTGAAATTCGCGAACTTATTCTTAAACTTAACCGCGAACGGGAAATTACCGTCCTTATTTCAAGCCATATCCTTGACGAACTTTCCCGGCTTGCAACTCATTACGGATTCATTGACGGCGGACGGATCGTTAAAGAAATGAGCGCGGAAGAACTTGAAGCCGCTTGCAGAAAATGCGTAAGAATGACCGTTACCGATACGGCAATTCTTGCAAGAACTCTTGATGGCATGGGGCTGGAATATAAAATTCTTTCCGACAGCACAGCCGATGTTTACGGCAAACCCAATTTTACAAAGCTTACACTTGCCCTTGCAAACGATAAATGCGAAGTGCTTTCCATGGAAGAACACGACGAAAATCTTGAAAGCTTCTATGTGAACCTCGTTGGAGGTGCAAAGCATGACTAAACTTTTAAAAGCCGATTTTGCAAGACTGTTCAAAAATAAAGTATTCCGGCTGGGAGTTATTGTTCAGACTTTACTTGCCGTAGACGCTGTTTATGCTAAATATATATACAGACGCGATTTCCCCGAAGAACATATTGTTCCTGACGGACTGATACTTGCGGGCGCCGAGTTCGTAGGGATCATTATATCTGTTTTTATGGGCAGTTTTATAGGAAATGATTACAAATGCGGAACTATACGCAACAAGCTTGCAATAGGTCATTCAAG